>CALVRQ010000047.1 GCA_944358685.1 uncultured Bacilli bacterium | reverse complement strand
TTAATAATCTTATGTGTCTCATCATTAGTATAAATCAAATAGCAAGGTACTTGTTTATCTATATCATACATCGGTTCATTATCAAAACTAAAAGTGTGATAAACACTATCTCCATCTTCTCTTTTAGCTTTCGAAAAATCAATACTATCTTTAGATATTCTAGGCGGCGTTCCTGTTTTTAACCTTTTAATAACAAAACCTTTTTTAGCTAAATTATCACTTAAATAATTAGATGGCTTTTCACCATGAGGTCCTTCCCTATGGCGAGTATCTCCAACCATAATATCCGCATTCATATAAGTACCAGTCGTTAAAATAACTGCTTTAGCTTTAATCTCCTCACCATCCTCAAGTAACACTCCACTAACTTTATTACCAGGAGTAAGAACATCTTTAACTAAAGCTTCCTTAATATCTAAATTATCTGTACTTTCCAAAGTTTTAAGCATATTTTTAGGATAAGTAATTTTATCCGCTTGCGCTCTTAAACTACGAACAGCTGGCCCTTTAGCCGTATTAAGCATCTTTATTTGCAGTAAACTCTTATCCGCATTATTTCCCATCTCTCCGCCTAAAGCATCAATTTCTCTAACAACTATACCTTTCGCACTTCCACCAATTGATGGATTACAAGGCATATCCGCAATATTATTAATATTTCCTGTAACAAGTAAAGTCTTGTGACCTTTGCGTGCACATGCTAAAGCAGCTTCACATCCCGCATGACCACCACCTACTACAATAACTTCATATTCCATAAAATCACCACCAAATACTAGAATTAATTCTACATCAGAGAAACACTTTAGTCAAATAAATAAAACTTTTATTTAAAAATAATAAATCTTATTGTATTTTATATAACTATTCGTCATAATTATATCAAGGAATATTCAATAAGTTGGGTGTACCAATTCTTAATATAGAATTGGAGGTGATGCGAATGACTCAAAGAGAAAAAGCTCTTTATGCCATCATATCACTTCTATTTATCTTAATATTCATAATATTATTTAAATAGAAAAAAGCACCTAACTTAAGCCTCGCAGCTTGATTTAGGTGTACAAAATATTTTGGTACATCCAACATTGGCGTATTGAACATTCCTTTTTTATTTTATGAAGTTTCCTTCACCTATATACATTTTATCATAAATTTAACTTTATGACAAATTAATTTTACTTACCCACACAAAATCTACTAAATAATTGATCTAATAACTCTTCATCATAACTCTCGCCAATTATCTCACCAAGTAAATTCCATATATCCTTTAAATCAATTTCCACCATATCAATTGGATAATTATCTTCTATACCTTTTCTAACCGCTTTAACACTCTCCAAAACCTTTCTAAGTATAGCCCCACTTCTCGCACTAGTTAAATAAGTTAAATCAGTCGTCTCTATCTTCTCTAAATTGAATAATTTTTTGATTTTATTACCTATTTCATCAATATTATCATCGTTTAAAGCACTTACATAAACCACATTGGACAGTTTTTCATCATCAATCTTCTTTTCTAAGTCCGTCTTATTAACTATTGTAATATAATTTTTACCTTTTAACTTATCTAAAATAACTAAATCATCGCCACTCAATTTTTCATTATAATTAACTACAAACAAAATCAAATCTGACGCGTCTATTAATTTTAAACTCTTATCTACACCAATACTTTCAACAACATCATCTGTTTTTCTAATGCCCGCTGTATCAATTAAATTCAAAATCAAATTATCTATACGTAAAGTTGCCTCAACACTATCGCGTGTCGTCCCCTTAATATCTGTAACAATCGCTTTTTCTTCACCAATAAGTCTATTAAGTAAACTACTCTTACCAACATTAGGTTTACCAACAATCGCCGTTTTAATACCATTAGTTAAAACTTCACCTTTTTTACTTTCTTTCAAAATCTTATCTATTTTACTCTCAAGTTCGCTTAAATTAGAATTAATCTTATCAATCGTCATTTCTTCTATATCTTCATACTCTGGATAATCAATATTAACTTCAATATTTGCAATTATCCTAGCAAGCTCATCTCGAAGCTTACTTATCATATTAGATACCTTACCACCAACTTGATTCAAAGCTATTTTCCGGGAAATATCTGTTTTTGAATTAATTAAATCCATAACCCCTTCTGCTTCCGTCAAATCAATTCGGCCATTCAAAAAAGCTCTCTTAGTAAACTCACCAGGCTCAGCTAACCGACAACCATTCACAAGCAATAACTCTAAAATCTTATCAGTTGTCATAATTCCACCATGCGCATTTATCTCCACAATATCTTCTTTAGTAAACGTTTTAGGAGCCCTCATAATAGTTACTAAAACCTCATCTACCTTCTCATCACCATCCATTATATAACCATAATGAATAGTATGACTTGGCGCATCATAAAACTTTTTATTAGAAAAAATCTTACTAACTATTTTTATAGCATCAGCACCACTAACCCTAATAATAGAAATAGCTCCAACGCCCTGAGCCGTTGAAATAGCTGCTATTGTATCTTCCATCTAATCACCTTCTTCTAAAAAACTTCTTAACATTATATATAAACCTAGCCATTCCTAAATATTTAGGTAAAGCCTTTATATTAACAACAACATCCATAGATAATCTTTTATCCGCATAAGTAACAACCCATCCCTCTTTATATTTTGGAGGAATAATATTAAGCGGAAACATATGCCTTTCAATTATATTTGCAATCCTGTCATTCATAAGTTCTGGAAAAAATTTATAAGCATTCTCCATCGCCTCATGTGCATGAACAAAACCATGTTGTTTAAAAAAAGGAACCTTTTCATGAACTCGATTTTGCCATGGCCTTAAATAAAAATCATGTAAAAGCCCACCAATAGCTGCATCTTTATAATTCCACTTTCTTTTTTTACATATTCTATATGATAAATAAGAAACTACTAAACAATGCTCATATAATGAACAATTTTCATGATGTACCCAAGTCTTTCTCTTTTTAAATTCATTAGACCCTAAAATAGGAGCAACTATTTTCAAAAATTCATCATCACGAGCAATCTCCTTAGTTATATCCTTCTTACGCATGAAAAACTCCCAACTCCTTTTCATCACATGTATTATAGCACACACCATTCAAAAAGGTAAACAATTAAATGTTTACCTACACAAAGAACTTTTCTAAATAAAATATTGGTTCACATGTCAAATTAACTCTAAGTCTTTTTAAAATATTAAACTCCTCACTATCTACTATAAAAGATGCGTGAGCTTCCAATCCAGATAACTTACTTAAATTTTCTAAAGCCCTCTTAACATCTTCATTATTAACTGAACAAATACTAAGAGCAATCAAAACCTCACTTAAATTCAAAACAGAAGAAGGATGATTACTAAGTGGCTTCAATTTTAATATAGGTTCTAAAACCTCATCACTAAGTAAATCAACTGAATCTTTAATCCCCGAAACTTCCTTAAGAAAATTCAAAACTAAAGAACTCACTGGACTAAGTAATTTAGTCTTTTTACCAGTAATAATCTTACCACCTTCAAGTTCTAAAGCAACTACCGGAACCTTTTCACGCATAGCCTTTTCCCGGGAAATACTAATTATCTTTCTTTCATTCAAAGGATCAATATTAATCTCATTCATTAATAACTTAAGCTTTTCACAAACACTCTTATCCTCTATTCCTTTTTTATAATCACATAAAGACGTATAATACCTTCTAATAATCTCTTGTCTACAGGCCTTACATACTAAATCATCATCACTAATACAATATCCAATCATATTAACACCCATATCCGTTGGTGAATAATAAATATCTTGACCAATAATCCTATACAAAATAGACTTCAAAATAGGGAAAACCTCTAAATCTCTATTATAATTAACTGCTGTAACACCATATTTTTCCAAATGAAAAGAATCAATCATATTAACATCCTTTATATCAGCCGTAGCAGCTTCATAAGCCACATTAACAGGATGTTTTAAAGGTAAATTCCAAACCGGAAAAGTCTCATATTTTGCATATCCAGCCCGCACTCCTCTTTTATATTCATGATAAAGTTGTGATAAACATGTGGCTAATTTACCACTTGCTGGACCAGGTGCTGTAACAACCACCAATTTCTTAGTAGTCTCTATATAAGAATTAGCCCCATATCCTTCATCACTAACTATTCTCTCTACATCTGTTGGATAACCTGCAGTTGGAGTATGCACGTAAACTTTAATATTATTTTCTTCTAATTTATTAATAAAACTCTTAGAACTTTCCTCACCACTATATAAAGTAATAACCACACTGTTAACAGATAAACCTAATTTCTGAAATTCACCAATCAATCTTAAAACTTCCATATCATATGTAATTCCATAATCAGCCCGCATTCTTTTTCTTTCAATATCCTTCGCACTAATACATATAATTATCTCTGTTATATCCTTTAATTTTAAAAGCATTTTCATCTTAGAATCAGGCTCAAAACCAGGAAGTACTCTCGCCGCATGATAATCATCAAATAACTTACCACCTATTTCCAAATAAAGCTTATCAAAATCATCTATCCTCTCTTTAATTTTCTTACTCTGAACCTCAACATACTTCTTATTATCAAATCCTATTTTCATTACAACCACCCAATATAAATAATATCATAAATCCAAAACAAAACACTTTCCATAAATAAAAAAAGACTAAAATATACATCATTGTACATAATTTAGTCTTTATGATATTAAGAAATCACATATGGATTATTTTGTGATCCATCTCCTCCTGTAATTTGAGCATCTGTACTTAAATAAAAAACCGGTTTAACTTCATTAGAAGTATTAGCTTGACTATTAACAATCATACCACCAGAACTAGATATACTCATTACTTGATAACTATTATCTGAAAGTGACGTAATTGTCCACCAAAAAGTATCATCAACTAACCAAGTAGTCTTGCCACAGTCCTGACCTTGATAAACCAATTTATTCAAATTACCACATTGACTTTCGTTTGTATTACTTCGCGCATATTCGCTAGCTGTAATAAGACCAATTTTACCATACCACTTAGAACTATTCTCCTCATTTATAGTATTTTGTAAATTTGTCTCCGCAAAATCTACTTTACCGGCATTAAAATATTTATCCACAATTAAACTTCTAGATGTAGAATTTAAAATATTATAATAACTATTATTCAAATAAGTATTTAAACTAGCTGGACGAGCCCAATTATTATTGTTAGAACTATCCCATGTCATATTTCCTATACTTGAATTTCTTATTATCTTTATTGTTCCATCATTCTCTATTGAAATAATTCTCCAGCCTGCTTTTTCATCATTAAATGTTACATAATTATTTACATTTTTTCCTTTATAAATATATCTACCACTTTCATATTTATCTGCATATAAACCATCACCAGAAGTTACAACATCTACATTTTCCAATAAACCATCGCCACCAATAATAGTTGGTGGAAAACATGCATTATAAAGCTCATCTATAGCCCCTTGGACATCAGTACTCTCTAAACCACTTGCTTTATTGTCATAAGTTACTTGATTACTTGGAAAATATGTTGCTGCACACACTCCAACAGTCCCAAATATTAAACCACCTAATACAAATATAAATATTCTGTTCTTTAATACTTTTTTAAATTTATTTCTCATCTTTATCACCTCGTATAAATATCACATATTGTGAGTTTACCTTAACAATATATTATCTCACATCTTGTGAGATGTCAATAACTAAATATCACAAAATGAGATAATTTTGTTGGTGATAAATATGATTGGTAAAGTAATAAGATATATGAGAAAACAAAAAAAATATAAACAAGAAGTACTAGGCGAAATGATTAAAGTAAAAGGTAATACCATAACCCAATATGAAAAAGGACAAAGAAATCCTACATTTGATACAATTGAAAAAATAGCCGAACTTTGCGACTACTCTATTTATTTTAAAAATAACATTACAGGAGAAGAATTTACCGCAAAAGACTTAGATAGAAAAGATATCTAAGTCTTTTTATCAACAAAAAAGAAAGAAATTAATCTTCCTTAATTTTAATAACTACATATCTATTAGGAGCTTCTCCTTCACTTTGAGTAGCTAAGCCATCATATTCAGAAATAATTGTATGAACAATTCTTCTTTCATAAGAATTCATTGGATCTAATTTTGCCTCAATTTTAGTTTTTAAAACTTCTCTAGCTATTTTCTTAACTTCTCTTTCAATATTCTTTTCTCGCCTAGCTTTATAACCAGAAATATCTAAATTAACCTTAATATCAAAATTTCCATATTTTCTAAGTGACTGTCTCAAGATAGTTTGAATAGCATTCAAATTTTTACCTTCCTTACCAATCATAACACCACTATCATCAGTAACAATAATAGCCGAAATAACCCCATCATTTTCGTTAACTTCTACATTAAAAGAAGTATTCATTTTTACAGCAAGCTCATTCAAAAATTTCTTAACATATTCTTTCACATCATACTTAGTTACAACATAAGCTATATATTTTTTCTTACCAAAAAGTCCAGCTTCTCCTTCTTCTATATAATAATATACTTCATTCAAATTAACATTTAGTTCCTCTAAACACCTAGTTAACGCTTCTTCTTGGTTTTTTGATTCGTTTTTCACTACCTCTAGCATTTTCCTTCATCCTCCTAATAACTTCAGCTTGAACAATGGTAAATAAACTACCAGTTATCCAATATATAATAATACTTGTTGGCATTGTAAATGAAGTAATTACAATAAATACAAGCATTACATTCATCATAGTTTTCATTTGGTGTTGTTGTTCTTCACTTCCACTACTAACACCAGAATTTAATTTAAACGAGAAGAATGTTGTAAGTCCTACTAAAATTGGAAGTAATAAATAAAGCCAACCACCATTAGTAAAACTATCTGCAAATACTGAAAAATCAAAACTTCCACCAAATAATTTAACAAATGGACTCATACCCAAATTAAATCCTAAAAACTTACCTTCAAAGACAATTGGAAGTCTATTCAAACTTTCCAAAAAAGCAAAGAAAAGTGGCATTTGAATAAAAGCAAATAAACAACCAGCCATCGGATTAATTTCATATTTTTTATAAATTCCCATCATCTCTTGAGCTTTCATCATCTGATCTTCTTGACTATCGCGACCTCTATACTTTCTCTCTAACTTTTCTAAATCTTTTTGAGCAAATTTCATATTTTCTGATTGCAAAGCTGATTTTTTACTAATTGGAAATATAATCAAACGAATAATCAATGTAACAGCAATAATTGCCAAACCATAATTCCCAAGAATTTCACCAACTTTTACAATAAACCAACTTAAAGGTTTAATAAATATTGTTTCCCAAAGTCCGCCATACTTTCCAGACGCTGGAGTAAATTCCGAGCACTCAGGTAAATCATCAATATCAACCTTATTTTTCTCATAAGTTTTTAAAACATCTTTATTTGTAGGCTTACAAAGTATATTAGAAGCAAGAGTCTGTCCTGTAGTTGCCTCTTTAACTGCATTACCATTCTCATCTTTAACATAAGTTGTACAACCTGACAGTGACAAAGTTAAAATTCCTATTATTAATAACAGTCCTATCTTCTTACGCATCTTTTGGCTCCTTTACTAAATTTAATTTTTTTAAAGCAAAATTAAGATTATCACGCATTTCTTCAAAATTTCGACTTAAAATTCCCTTACCAACTATTATAATACAATCGAAATCATTTTTATAGTGATTTTGTGAAACTATTGCTTTTATTTGTCTTTTTACACGATTTCTTGTTACTGCATTGCCAACCTTTTTACCAACTGAAAATCCAAATTTATAAACAGATGGTTCTCTTTTATCTATATATATAACATAATCTTTATATTTAAAAGGCCTATTATTCTTTATAATTCTATTAAAATCCTTATTTTCTTTAACAATATTAATTTTTTTCATACACTAACCTTTAAAAATTACTAATAAAGCCACTGCTTCGCCAGCAGTGGCAATTTAATGAGATAATACCTTGCGGCCTTTTTTTCTTCTTCTACTTACAATTCCAGCTTTCATTCGCGCAAAAAATCCCATTTTCTTACTTCTTCTACGAGTATTTGGTTGAAAAGTTCTTTTAGACATCTATATACACCTCCTAAATAAATTCATATCGCTTTATAAATTATATAGATAAAAGACCCATTTGTCAATTTATTAAATAAAATAAATTAAAAATTGCCCAAATTATACCAAATTTTTCTAAAAAAATCAATATTTGAGTTTTCCACAGTAAAAAAATTTTCAAAATTATCCACTTTTTATTTCCACATCAAGTAGCCCTATATTATAAACCATTTTTTCTATTTTTCAACATATGTGTAAAATTAAAACTTATACACAAATGTGCAAAAAAAGTTATCCACAAAATATGTGGAAATTCTCCATTAACCTCCATTTTTCGACAAAAAATACCTGTTAATAACTTTTTTTTTATTTTTCCACAGTTTTTATAGAAAAAAATGTAAAAATAATGTAAAATATTTATAGATTGTCTATTATTGGGGGTAGTAATATGGATTTAGAAAGTATTTGGTCCGTTTTTTTATCTAAAATTGAAATAAAATTAAAACCCGTTTTATATCAAACTTGGTTTCAAGAAACAAAACTAATTGATTTAAACAATGAATATGCAATTGTTGAAGTTCCTTTAGATGTTCATAAAAAACACTTACAAGAAAACTATAGTGAATTAATAAAAGAAACATTTATGGAAGTTACCGGATCTATCTTCAAATTTAAGTATGTCACACCTGACGAAATAACAGAAGATAAACCCCAAACAGAAACAAGTGAAAATAATGAAGCAACTTTTGAAAGTGGCCTAGATAGTAAATATACCTTCGATAACTTTATATCTGGCGAAAGTAATAAATTTGCTAAAGCCATTGGTTTAGCAGTTGCTGAAAAACCTGGCGCTATGTATAACCCATTATTTATATATGGAAACAGTGGTCTTGGAAAAACACATCTTATGCATGCCATTGGTAACTATATAGTAGCTACTTCAAATAAAAAAGTTTTATACGTAACCAGTGAAAAATTTGTTGATGACTTTCTTAATATATATAGAAAAAATGAGACAAGTAACTTCAAAGCTGTGGATAACTTTAAAAGAAAATATCGTGACATCGACGTCTTAATGATTGATGACATTCAATATCTTGAAATTGCTAGTAAAACTCAACAAGAATTTTTCAACACGTTTAATGAACTTCACACACAAAATAAACAAATAATTATTTCTTCAGATAGATCACCTGATGATTTAAAAAAGCTAGAAGAAAGACTTAGAACAAGATTCAACTGGGGATTAACAATTGATATATTACCTCCAGACTTTAACTTAAGAATGGCCATATTAAATAAAAAAATTGAAGCTCAAGGCATTGGTAGTTATGTTCCAGAAGAAGTTAAAGAATATATTGTTGGTAACTGTACAACTGACATAAGAAAACTAGAAGGTGCTTTGACTAGAGTTTTTGCTTATGCTACTATAATGAATGGTTCTGAAATAACATTAGAACTAGCCGTCGAAGCATTAAAAGACTACATTGGTAAAAATATTATATCTAGAAATAAAATAGACCAAGTAATTCAATTAGTCGCAAACAATTACAATATTACTGTAGAAGATATAAAATCCAAAAAAAGACTATCCAAAATATCTGTACCAAGACAAATTGGTATGTATATATGTAGAGTACATTTAAAAGAATCTCTACCTAAAATTGGCAGTGAATTTGGAGGAAAAGACCACACAACAGTAATGCACTCAGTTGCAAAAATAAAAAGAGAACTAAAAAAAGATAAAAACCTAGAAGTGGAAATTTCAAAAATTATCAATCAAATAAAATAGTGGAAAATATAAATTTTATCCACACTTTTCCACAAAGTGTAAACCTATAAAAAAGCCATAAAATTCAATGTAAAGTTATACTTTTCCACACTTTTCCACATCAATAATAAAAAATATCTATAAATAATAAAAATAAAAGGAGTGAAAAAAATGAAATTAGAAATAAAACAAAACATCCTTTTAGAGCACCTAAACTATGTTATAAAAGGTATATCAACAAAAAACTTAAGACCTATTTTAAACTGTATAAAATTTGAATTAACTGATAATGGTCTATATTTAATGAGTACAGATAGTGAAATATCAATAAAAACATTTATCGACAAAAAAGATATAAACAAAATAGACACAACTGGTGAAATAGTTGTATCAGGAAAATACATATATGAAATAATTAGAAAATTACCAGATGAAATAATTAATCTAGAAGAAGTAATTGATTCTAAATTATATATCACAACAAATAATTCATCATTTACTTTAAACTGCAGTAATGTTAATGAATTTCCTGATTTAGAATTAGAATTTAATCAAAATCCAATAATTTTAAATCAAAAACTTTTTAAAACAATTATAAATCAAACAGCATTTGCTACTTCAACTAGTGAAACAAGACCTGTATTAACAGGTATTAATTTCAAAATCGAAGGAAATACCTTAAAATGTACAGCCACTGATTCATATAGATTAGCAGTTAAAACAATAACTTTAGAAAATAAAGCTGTGGAAAACTCAAATATTGTTATTCCAACCAAAAACCTAAATGAACTAGTAAAACTTATGAATGAAGATGAAGATAATCTAGAAATGCACATATTTGCAAATAAAGTAGTCTTTAAATTTAATCAAATAATAATGATGACAAGATTAATAAGCGGTACCTATCCAGATACATCGAAATTAATTCCTGAAACCTATGAATTAACCATGAAAGTAAAATATAATGACCTATATAGTGCAATTGATAGAGCATCTCTTCTTACTAATGAAAGTGATAAAAACACAATTAAATTTGAAACAACTAACGAAACAGCCATAATTTCATCAAATATACCAGAAATCGGTAATGTTGAAGAAAAAATAACTGTGGAAAAAGATAATAATAATGAAATAAAAATAGCTTTTAATTCTAAATTTATGATGGAAGCAGTTAAATCATTAGAGTCAGAAGAAATAGAACTAATGTTCAACGGTGAAATAAAACCAATAATTTTAAAAAGTATTGAAAGTGATGATCTAATTCAATTAATTCTACCAATAAGAACTTACTAAAAAGTTCTTTTTTTTTAAAAAATTACCTTTATGTGACAAAATGTAACATATTTCGACTCCTTTTCTGAGTATAAGAGAACTGTCTTTTTTAGACAAAGGGAGGAATTATGGATACAGAAATTTATGAAATTAATAGTAAAACATGCGCACTTATTCAAGAAAATACTTTTTCCACAATAATAATTGATAATAATGAAACAATTACAATTAACTACCCTATTAATAAAGTTTTAAATTATAACTGCGCATATTATGGAAGTTCATTTAAAGGAAGATTAGAAGGAACTAAACAGTTACTAGGTAGTAAATACAAACTTCCAATAATTATTGAAGAAACAAGAGAAATAATATTTTTTCCAACAACTTCATATCGCAAAGATAAATGTATTTGGTTGTCTTTAAAAAATATTTCTAGTTACAAAGAAGAAAATAATAAAGTAATTGTAACTTTTATAAATAAAAAACAATTAAAGTTAAATATTTCATATGATTCTTTTGAAAATCAACTACTTAGAGCCACTAAATTACTATTAATTTTACAAAATCGCAAAAAAAATACAAAATAACATAAAAATAGACCTTATTTCGTCTATTTTTGCGCTTTAAACGCCCATTTTGTGATATAATGGTTATGAGGTATAGGAGTATGCTAGACACTATAATTTAAAAATTAATAGCTTAAAAACAGGTAGTGAGGTAAATCATGATTATAAAAACACTTGATATTAAAAATTTTAGAAACTATAGTTCGCTAACTCTAGAATTAAATGATAGATTAAACATCATTTATGGGCAAAATGGTCAAGGAAAAACAAATCTATTAGAAAGTATTTACCTATTAGGTTTTACAAATTCTCACCGCTCTTTTACTTCTGAAAATTTAATTAAATCAGGTGAGGAAAAATCAATAATAAAAGGAAAACTCATAAAAGATATATCCTATAACTTAGAAATAGACCTCACTAAAACAAAAAAACAAGTAAAAATTGATGACAAAGTCGTAACCAAAATTACAGACTACATAGAAAAGATGAATGTCATAATTTTTTCATCTGAAGATCTTGATTTAATTAAAGGAAGTCCTGGTGAAAGAAGAAAATATTTTAACCTAGAATTATCCCAATTATCTGTTAATTATTATAGTGCCCTAAACGATTTTAATAAATTATTAAAATTGCGAAATGAATATTTAAAGGAATTAAGTTTAGATGTTCAAATTGATTTAAACTATTTCAATGTATTAACTGATTATTTAGTTAATAAAAGTATCTTTATCTATCAAATGCGTAGTAAATTTGTGGAAAAATTAAATAAGATTTGTCCACCAATCTTTGAAGAAATTGCTAATATTAAAGGCTTTAATATTAAATATCATCCTTCAGTTGAACTAAAAAACTTTGATAAAGAAACTATAAAAAAATCCCTAGAAGATGCTTATAGCAATCATCTAGACAAAGAAATAAAGCTTAAATCTACATTATATGGCCCTCATAGAGACGATTTCTCTTTCAACATAGAAGATAACAACTTAAGAGAGTTTGGCTCTCAGGGACAGCAAAAAATGGCTATTATCGCCTTAAAACTATCTGAAATAGAAGTTTTTAAAGACTTCAAACAAACTAGTCCAATAATATTACTTGATGATGTCTTTAGTGATTTAGATAATACTAAAAAAAATAATCTATTAAATCATATTAAAGGTGAAATGCAAGTAATAATAACAACAACCGACTTAGATAGTATTGATAAAAAACTCCTATCCAAAGCTAAACTTATCCATATTGAAAATGGACAAATAAAGAAAACAGAGGTGGAAAAATGAACGAAAAAGAACAGCACTACGACGTATCCGACATTCAAGTCTTAGAAGGATTAGAAGCAGTTAGAAAAAGACCAGGAATGTATATTGGAACAACAGATGTAAAAGGATTACACCACCTAGTTTGGGAAATTGTTGATAATAGTATTGATGAAGCCCTAGCTGGGTTCTGCGATGCCATCGAAATTGTAATTAATAAAGGTAATTCTATAACTGTCAAAGATAATGGTCGTGGAATTCCTGTGGGAATTCATCCCAAAACAGGCTTATCAACCGTTGAAACCGTTTACACTGTCTTACATGCCGGTGGTAAGTTTGGTGGCGGTGGATACAAAGTATCTGGTGGACTCCACGGAGTTGGTGCTTCAGTTGTAAACGCTCTATCAAGCTGGACAACTGTCACAGTTTATCACGATGGCAAAATTTATGAAGCTAAATTCAAAGATGGTGGACATATTGACCAAAAATTAACTGTTATTGGCGAATGTGACCCTAATAGAACAGGAACAACAGTTACATTTAAACCAGATGCTGATATATTTGATACAGATATTTTTGATTATGAAACTCTAATGGTTAGGACAAGAGAATTAGCATTCTTAAATAAAGGTTTAAAAATAACATTAAGAGATGACCGTGATGAAGAAGATACAACCGGTGAAACATTCCATTATGAAGGTGGTATTAGTGAATATGTTAAGTATCTAAACAAAAACAAAACGCCAATTCAAAATGATATTATTCACCTTGAAGGTGAAGATGAAGGTGTTTTCTTTGAAGTAGCTATGCAATATAATAATGGTTATCAAAGCAACATCTACTCTTTCGTAAATAATATCAACACCCATGATGGTGGAACTCATGAAGAAGGAGTTAGAAGAGCCTTAACAAGAGTTTTAAATAGTTATGCTAGAAAAACAGGAATGCTTAAAGATAAAGACGACCCATTAAGTGGTGATGATGTTAAAGAAGGACTAACTATGATAGTTTCTTGTAAACACCCTAACCCACAATTTGAAGGACAAACAAAGGGAAGATTAGGAAACTCAGAAGTTAGAAAATTAGCTGATAAAGTATTCTCAGAAGGATTTGAAAGATATCTTTTAGAAAATCCTGAAGAAGCAAAAATAATTGTGGAAAAAAATATGACTGCTGCTCGTGCTAGAGTTGCAGCAAAAAAAGCAAGAGAATTAACCAGAAGAAAAAGTGATTTAGATGTCATTAATTTTGGTGGAAAACTAGTAGATTGTAAAGATAAAGATCCTTCAAAATGCGAAATCTTCTTAGTCGAGGGAGATTCAGCTGGTGGCTCAGCTATTAAAGGCCGTGATTCAATGACTCAAGCCATTTTACCTTTACGAGGAAAAATCTTAAATGTGGAAAAAGCAAGACTAGATAGAGCCTTATCAAATGAAGAAATAAGAACTATTATAACTGCATTTGGTACCGGAATTGGTCAAGATTTTGATTTGAAAAAATTAAGATATCACAAAATAGTCATCATGACCGATGCCGATGTTGATGGTTCTCATATTAGAGTATTATTACTTACCCTATTCTACCGATTCTTTAGACCTATAATTGAAGCTGGACATGTTTATGCTGCCCAACCACCACTTTTTTGTATTAAACATGGAAAAACAATTAAATATGTTTTAAATGAAGAAGAAAGAGATAATTATCTCGCATCATTAAACCCAAATACTAAATATGAAATAACTCGTATGAAAGGTTTAGGTGAAATGGATGCTGAAGAATTAAATGAAACTACAATGGATATAAATAAACGAGTACTTAGAAAAATAACCTTAGATGACGTTATGGAAGCCGATGAAGCCTTCTCTAAACTTATGGGTGAAGAAGTCGCTCCAAGAAGAAAATTCATCGAAGAAAATGCTACATACGCCGAAACAATAGATGTATAGGAGGTAACTTATGGATCATACAAGAGATAGATTAGAAGAAAATAACATTGTAAGTGAAATTGAAACATCATTTATTGAATATTCCATGAGTGTCATCAAATCAAGAGCTTTGCCAGACCTAAGAGATGGTTTAAAACCTGTACATCGTCGTATTTTGTATTCAATGTATGAATCAGGATACACTCCAGATAAACCACATAAGAAAAGTGCAAAAACAGTCGGAGAAGTAATGGGTAATTATCACCCACATGGTGATTCCAGCATATATGAAGCAATGGTTCGTATGGCCCAAGACTTTAGTTATCGTTACCCATTAATTGATGGCCATGGAAACTTTGGTAATATTGAAGGTTATGGTGCTGCTGCAATGCGTTATACCGAATCTAGATTAGCCAAAATATCATTAGAATTATTAAGAGATATTAATAAAAATACTGTGGATTTCACTACAAACTATGATGAAACAAGAAAGGAACCAACCGTTTTACCATCACGTTTTCCAAATATATTAGTTAATGGAACAATGGGAATTGCCGTTGGTATGGCAACAAATATTCCACCGCATAACTTAGGTGAAGTAATAGATGGCTGCATTGCTTATATTGATAACCCAGATATTGATACAGACGGATTAATGCAATATATCAAAGGCCCAGACTTCCCTACTGGTGCAACAATCTTAGGAAATAGCGGTATAAAAAAAGCCTATGAAACAGGTCGTGGAACAATTACAATTAGAAGTAAAGCCACCATTGAAGAAAAAAATGGACGTCATTATATTATAATTGATGAAGTTCCATATGGTGTTAATACCTCAGATTTAAAAGACAAAGTTGCCGAACTTGTTCACACAAAAGTAATAGATGGTATCTCAGATTATCATACAGATTTAAAAAATGGTATAAAAATAACAATAACCCTAAAGAAAGATGCCAATCCACAAGTTGTTTTAAATAATTTATATAAACACACACAATTTCAAACAACCTATGGAATTATCCTATTAATGCTTGATAATAATACTCCACGCACTTTAGGACTAAAAGATATAATTTCAAAATATGTAGACTATCAAAAAGAAGTTATTATTCGAAGAACAAGATTTGACTTAGATAAAGCGGAGAAAAGAGTTCACATATTAGAAGGTTATAAAATTGCCCTTGATAATATTGATGATTTCATTCAAATAATAAGAGATGCTAAAACTGATGTGGAAGCTAAAACTAAATTAATTGATAAATATAACTTAACGGAAATACAAGCTGAAGCTATATTAGAATTAAAATTACGTCGTTTAACCGGCTTAGAAAGAGAAAAAATTGAAGCTGAATTAAATGATTTACTTGAAAAAATTAAATATTATAAAGAAATTCTAGCATCTGAAGCCAAAGTATTAGAAATAATTAAAAACGAAATGCTAGAAATCAAAAATAAATATGCCGATGAGAGACGTACAAACATAGATATGACAGCAATTGACTACATTGAGGACGAATCACTCATACCTGTGGAAAACATCGTTGTAACACTAACAAATAAGGGTTATATTAAACGTATGACTAGTGAAACCTACAAAACCCAAAACCGTGGTGGTGTCGGAATTAAAGGTATGACTACAAATGAAAATGATTTTGTGGAAAAATTAATCTCAATGACTACTCATGATTACCTAATGTTCTTCACAAACAAAGGTAAAGCATATAGAGTCAAAGGTTATGAAGTCCCACAATATAGTCGCCAATCAAAAGGAATTCCAATAGTCAACTTATTACCTTTTGAAAAAGGTGAAGAAGTTACCGCAATGCTAAAAATTAAACAAGAAGAAAACAACAATAATATTGTATTTTGTACACAAAACGGATTAATCAAAAGAACTGCCCTTTCTGAATTTGAAAATATTAGAAAAAGTGGAAAAATAGCCATCTCATTAAAAGAAAATGATCAATTAATCTCAGTCAAAAAAACAAATGGGGAAAACGAAATAGTAATTGCCTCATCAAACGGTCGTATGATTAGATTTAATGAGCAAGAAATTAGAATAATGGGTAGAACAGCCTCAGGAGTTAAAGGTATCGATTTAGGTGATGGCAAATGTGTTGGTTGCGAGATAGCCTCTCCAGATGAACAAATCCTTGTAGTAACTGAAAAAGGCTATGGAAAACGTACTAATATTACTGAATATAGAATGACACACCGTGGCAGTAAAGGTGTCAAAGCCTTAAATATAACTGAAAAAAATGGTAATATTATATCATTTAAAATAGTTAAAGGTGATGAAGACTTAATGATAATTACAAACAGTGGAATAATCATTAGATTGCCAATTGAACAAATTTCTACAACTGGAAGAGTTGCTCAAGGGGTAAGATTAATTAACTTAAAAGATAATCAAACTGTTAGTAGCATTGCCCTATTAGATAAAGAAATATCTAAAGAAAATCAAGATGAAACTCAAAACAAAACAGAAAATTAATTCAATGTTTCACGTGAAACATTGTTCAAAAGCGGCAGCATGCCGTTTTTTTATATACTAAAAATTTGCTCCCGTAAAAAGCAAAAAACCGTTTATAAGGACAAATGTTTGCAATATACTCAATGTATCAAAGAAATGAGTTGAAACTATTAATATTTAATTTAAACAAACATTAAGAATAAGTAGTTATCTATTATACAATTAAATATAAAACAATTGTTAAATTTTACTTTGTCGTTTAAAAAAATATGTTTCACGTGAAACATAGAGTACCACTACTCTATATATAACAAATATAATAGTTTTCAATATATATAATAGTCTAAATATAATGTAATGTTTATATTTAGATTAAATAATTATAAATAGAATTTTAACAAATAATTTTTCCTCGATAAATAAAAATAGTTTTCCACAAGCCAATGTTTCACGTGAAACATTGGCTAAATATATAAAGCAAATTTGTAAATAAAGCAATAAAATATCAAAACATAAGTTATTAATATATTATATTTACTAATATATTAATAGTTAATAAAGAATAATAGTTATATGTACTATAATTTTTTTCCACAGCACTAATGTTTCACGTGAAACATTATAAAAAAGCAAATATATATAAAATAACATAAGTTTCTTTAAAATACTAAAAAATATATAGTAATGTTAAATATAAACATACTATTTTAATTAAAAATTAACAAAAAAAATCAAATGTATAAAATGTTGACTTTATTCACAATACTCAATGTTTCACGTGAAACATTGAGTACCACTACTCTATATATAACAAATATAGTAGTTTTCAATATATATAATAGTCTAAATATAATGTAATGTTTATATTTAGATTAAATAATTATAAACAGAATTTTAACAAATAATCTTTCCTCGATAAATAAAAATAGTTTTCCACAAGCTAATGTTTCACGTGAAACATTAGCTAAATATATAAAACAAATTTGTAAATAAAATAATAAAATATTAAAACACAAGTTATTAATATATTATATTTACGGATATATTAATAGTTAATAAAGAATAATAGTTATATGTACTATAAAAATTTTTCACAGACTAATGTTTCACGTGAAACATTAGTCATAAAACAAAATATATAAAGAATAGTATTATAAAATATATATATTAAACACATTGAATTATAAAAAATTTTATATAATCAAATAAATATAAATATATTAAATTAAAATATGTGGATAATTTTTAAATATATCTCAGTCCATACGCACAAAGTTTTAATTAATTATATAGCACCTATGTTTCACGTGAAACATTGGATATATATATTTTTTTAAATTAATTGTAGTTAAAAAATCATCATCCAATAAATATAATAAATAAAAGTATAAATATTTAACCAAATATACTATAAATAACACTTAATATATGTCAAAATTAAAAATTATAAATATCAAAAAAACAAACTATGTTTCACGTGAAACATTAGTAATAAGATTAATTAAATTTAAACAATAACAATTTTTACTAAAAAAATCGTATATGTATATTTTACATATAAACAACAAGCAAAAAAATTAACTTATTCTAAATCACACTTTCAATGTTTCACGTGAAACATTGAAAAAAAGAAATACTGTGGAAAAGTCATTTTTGTAACAAAATATATTGAAATTTTATAATAAATATTATAATATATTAGTGGTACAACATTTATGGACGAACCAGGTCAGAATCGGAAGATAGCAGCCTTAAGGCCCTCTAAATGTGTGTACCTTTTTTATATAGGTGATAATTTGAAAAAAAGTTCAAGGTTTTTATTCCTATGTGTGCCTTGAACGTAGTGAAAGGAATGAAACTTACTATGAATAAATATATAGAAATTGCCTTAAATGAGGCAAAAAAAAGTTTAAAAACCGATGACGTTCCCATCGGAGCTGTAATAGTAGAAAATGGCAAAATAATAGCCAAAGGACATAACACAAGAGAAAAAACACATATAATAACAAAACATGCCGAAATAAATGCCATAGAAAAAGCATGTAAAAAGAAAAAAACATGGCACCTAGACAATTGCATTCTCTATGTTACATTAGAGCCCTGTAAAATGTGTTTAGAAACAATCAAACAAGCAAGAATAAAAAAAGTAATATATATAGCAAAACAAGAAAAACATGCAAATTTAAAAGAACCTGAGCTAATTTATCTAAAAAATGTGGAAAACTCTAGTATATTATTAAAAAACTTCTTCAAAGATAAAAGAAATAAGTGATTTAACTCAAAATAGGACTAACTTATTTCCTTTTTTTGTGGATAAATATGTTATAATAATACAGATAGAGGTGGTAAAATGTATCAAGCATTATATAGAAAATATAGACCAAAAACATTAGACGATATATGTGGACAAGATGTCATTGTAAAAATAATTAAAAATTCTATAATAAACAATCAAATAAACCACGCTTATTTATTTGCTGGTCCTAGAGGAACAGGAAAAACAAGCATTGCTAAAATATTTGCTAAAATAATCAATTGTGAACACCCCGTTGATTGTAAACCCTGTGGTAAATGTATTAGTTGTACTCAAGAAAATAACAGTGATATCATCGAAATAGATGCAGCCAGTAATAATGGTGTAGATGAAATTAGAGAATTAAGAAATAAAGTAAATCTATTACCAGCATACGGGAAATATAAAGTTTATATAATAGATGAAGTCCATATGCTAACTCAAGGTGCATTTAATGCCCTTTTAAAAACATTAGAAGAACCACCCGCTCATGTAATTTTCATCTTAGCCACAACAGACCCACATAAAGTAATCGAAACAATATTATCTAGGTGCCAAAGATTAGACTTTAAAAAAATATGTGATGATGCAATTGTGGAAAATCTAGATAAAATTGCCAAAAAAGAAAATATTGATATTGATAAAGAAGCTCTATATGAAATAGCTAAATTAGCTGATGGTGGAATGCGTGATTCTGTTGGAATGTTGGACCAAGCTAGAGCTTATACTGAAGGTAAAATAACTGTTAATGATATACACGATATAAACGGGACCTTAACAGAAAAAGATTTATCTGAACTATTAGAAAATATTTTAGATAATAAATTAGATGAAATCCTTGAAAAAATTGACAATTATAATGATAAAGGCAAAAATTTTGTAAAACTAATAGAAGAATTCATTAATTTTGTAAGAAACACTATTTTGTATAAAGAAGCTCCAAATTATTTTAAAGAAAGAATACAAAATGTGGAAAACTATAAAAATATTTCGAAAAAAATAACTGTAAAAGAACTATTTTCAATAATTGAAATCTTAAATAAATATTCATTTGAAATGAAAAACAATAATAATAGTAAATTATTATTTGAATTATCATTTATTAAAATAATTTCTGAAAAAAATAAGAAAAATGTGGAAAATATACAAGAAATATCTAATAATTTTCCAAAAATACCTTCACCAATAACCAAGAAAGCAGAAAATGTCCCAAAAATAGATAAAAATGTGGAAAAACAAGAAAAAAGTGTGGAAAAATCAGAAATAAAACAAACAAGCTATGATGAAAAAGCAAACATACATTCACTCGCACAACAAAATAACCAGAAAAACATACTCCAAAAAACAAATTCCTCTAATACTTCACTAAAAGCCAACATTGAAAAAATCAAACAAATAAGAATTGATAATACCCTAGCCCGCTTTAGTAAACAAGAAGTAAGAAATATTACTCCGTCTTTAGAATTATTAAACGACTTACTACTCGATCCAGAATATAGTCATGCCGCATCAATTATTCTAGATGGTACCCTCAAAGCCGCTAGTCCTGATAACTTAATCTTTGTGTTCAAAACAAAAAGACTATCAGATTTGTTTAACGAAAATTTGATAATTATTGAAGAAACTATTGAAAAAATTTTAAATAAAAAATATAATTTAATTGCAACCGATTTTGATGAATGGGAAATAATAAAAAATGATTTCAATCATAAATTAAGACCATTTATTTATAAAGAGGAACAATTTAATTTAGAAGATATCTTTAAAGAGGAAGATAATAAAAATAATATTGAATCCATGTTTGAAGATATCATAGAATACAATTAGAAAGAAGGAATAAAAATGAACATTCAAGCTATGATGAAACAAGCACAAAAATTACAAAACGATATGTTAAAAGCAAAAAAAGAAATTGATGAAAAGACATATGAAGGAAAATCATCATTTGTAACAGTAAAAGTAAAAGGAACTAAAGAAGTAATTGAAGTTAAAATAGACGCAGATAATTTAGAAAAAGATGATATAGAAATGTTACAAGACATGATATTAGTTGCCATAAACGATGCCAATCACCAAATTGACTCTGAAACAGAAGAAAAAATGGGAAAATATACTAAAGGAATGCCAGGTTTATTCTAATGAATTATCCTAAAACAATATTAAATTTAATAGAATGTTTTAAAAAATTTCCAGGCATAGGTGAAAAAACCGCTGAAAGGCTAGCTCTAGCAACCCTAAATATAGATGTGGATGTCATAGATTTATTTAGTAAATCTTTAACAGATAGTAAGAAAAAAATAAAAAAATGTTCTAGATGTGGAAGTTTAACTGAAGAAGACTTATGTCAAATATGTAATGACAAATCTAGAGATACCTCTACCCTTTGTGTCGTTGAAGAGTGTAAAAATGTTATATTATTTGAAAAAATAGGCTCTTTCAAAGGAATTTATCATGTACTAGGAGGTTTAATATCTCCATTAGAAGGAATTAATCCAGAAGATATTCACATTGATAAATTAATAAAGAGAATCAAAGATGAAAACATTAAAGAAGTTATACTTGCCATTAAACCGAGCGTTGAAGGAGAAACAACCGCATTATATATAAGAAAAATGCTCGAAGGTACTGATGTAAAAATATCTAAAATAGCTCATGGAATTCCTATGGGCGCCGATATTGACTACATTGATCCTCTAACCCTCGAAATGGCCATCGAAGATCGTACAACAATCTCATAATTAAAAAAATTTATTATATAATTTATTGAGGTGTTTCATGCTTAATAAATTATTTAAAATCTTCAAAAAATTTATCATGAGTTTTTTCATGTTATATGGATATAATGTTATAGTTCCAATGGCTGCTATTATACCAATTAATCTAGTTACTGTTTCACTCATTACAATATTTAGTATTCCAGCATTTATATTTTTAATTATAATAAGACTTATCGTATATTAGGAGGATTTATAGATGTTAGATGATTATAAAGAATCACAACCAATAGTATACCAAATATTAAAAAACGCTATTATTAACGATAAATGTTCTCACGCCTATTTAATAGAAACAGGCGGTTTTTATGATTCTTTTAATTTTACCATGTCATTTATAAAATCACTTTTATGCCCACAGAAAAAACTTACAAAAGAAAATTGTGGAAATTGTCATCAATGCGAAGTAATCAATTCTAAAAACTTTCCTGAAATTGAAATTATTGCTCCAGACGGCTTATGGATAAAAAAAGAACAGCTACAAAAATTGCAGAAAGAATTTAATACAAAAGCTCTAATTGGAAATAAAAGAGTTTATATTATAACCAAAGCAGATAGACTAAATAAATCAGCCGCAAACTCCATTTTAAAATTCCTAGAAGAACCAGATAATAATTTAGTAGCTATTCTCTTAGCTGATAATATATATAATGTTTTATCAACTATTAGATCAAGATGCCAAATTTTAAAATTAAAATCATCAAATATATCAAAGGAAAATCTTACACCAATTCAAAAATTAAAACAAATTACTATCACTCAAAATAGTATTGTTGATGAAAACATTGATAACAAAATTGAAAAAGTAATAACTTTTGTAAATTACTATGAAAAAAACCATCTAAATGTCTTACTATATATTGGAAAACTGTGGAATGAGTATATAACAAGTAAAGATGAATACGAAATTGCCTTTGAAATAATGATAACTTATTATAAAGATATTTTAAATTATATTTTAAATAAACCATTAGAAGTATTTGAAATAAATGAAGATATACAAAATATTGCATCTATAAACACCAAAGAAGAAATCTGCCGAAAAATAAATAAATTAGTTGAACTAAAAGAATTAATTAAATATAATATCAATACAAGTTTACTAATGGATAAACTAATTATGAGCTTAGAAGGAGTGATATAATGACTAAAGTTGTTGGAGTCAATTTTAAACCACACGGACAAGTCTATTACTTTGACCCGGATAAATTTAATTTAAAAAATAAAATTACTGTCATAGTTGAAACTGAACAAGGCTTGCAATTTGGAACAGTTGTCAATGAAAATTTAGATATCCCTGCTTCTAAAATTCAAGGAAAATTAAAAAAAGTAATTAGAATAGCTAATAAATCAGATTATATAAAAAATAAAAAAAATATAAAAGATGCATCACTTGCCCTAAAAAAATGTCGTCAAATAGTTGAAAGTGACAACCTAAAAATGCATATCATTGATGCCAGTTACACATTTGACCGAGACAAACTTATTTTTAGATTTCTAGCTGATAATCGCATCGACTTTAGAGAACTTGCTAGACAGCTAGCATCAATATATAAAGTAAGAATAGAATTAAGACAAATAGGCGTTCGTGATAAAGCCAAAGAAATTGGTGGCTACGGTCCATGTGGTCAAAAACTTTGTTGTGCAAGATTCTTAAAAGATCTAAATGCTGTTTCCATAAATATGGCTAAAAATCAAAACATCGCTTTAAATCCAAGTAAAATCAATGGTGTTTGTGGAAGATTAATGTGTTGCTTAAAATATGAAGATGACTGTTATACAAACTGCCGAAATAACATGTTAAAAATTGGTGATAAAATAAAAACTGAATATGGTGAAGGAATAGTCATTGGGCTAGATATTTTAAAACAAAAATATAAAGTTAATGTACCAAATCATGGGATAGTAGAAGTGGACAAAAATGAAAGTAACTAATTATCTATTAGGATATGAAAACCTTAAAATAATTCAAGATAATGAAATGTTTAACTTTTCATTAGATTCCGTACTACTTCCCAATTTTATAACCATCAATGAAAGTACAAAAAATATTTTAGACATAGGTTGTGGCAACGCCCCTATTCCACTTATATTATCTACTAAAACAAACGCTCATATTACTGGAATAGAAATACAAAAAGAAGTAAGTGAAATGGCTAAAGAATCAGTACAATTAAATAAGCTAGAAAATAAAATCGACATAATAAACGAAGATATAAAAACATTTTATAAAACTGCCACACCAGAATTTTATGATATAATAACCTGTAATCCACCATATTTTGAAGTTAAAGAAACATCAAGATTTAATAAAAACGATTATAAAACCATCGCCAGACACGAAGTAACATTAAAACTAGAAGATATTCTGCAAATATCTAGAAAACTACTAAAAAATGGTGGTACTTTAGGTTTAGTTCACCGTCCAGAAAGATTAATAGATATTCTAACAACTATGAGAAAATATAATATTGAACCAAAGAAAATAAGATTAATCTATCCAGGAAAAAATAAAGAAGCCAATATCTTATTAATCGAAGGTAAGAAAAATGGAAAAAAAGGTCTAAAGGTATTATCTCCTTTATACAGCCATAATCAAGATGGTACATATACTGAAGAAATTCAAAAATATTTCAAGTGAGATGATGAAAATGATTCAAAAAAGTTATGATGGCTCCCCTACTTTATATATTGTTCCAACACCTATTGGAAATTTAGAAGATATAACTATAAGAGCCTTAAATATATTAAAAGAAGTTGATGTTATATTTGCAGAAGATACTAGAACAACAAAACAACTATTAAATCATTTTGATATTAATAATAAACTTATCTCTAGTCACCTATATAACGAAAATCAAAATGAAGAAAAAGAAATCGACTATTTAAAACAAGGGAAAAATATTGCCATTGTCAGTGATAGAGGAACTCCCGTAATTAGTGACCCTGGATTTATCTTAGTTAAAAATGCCATTGAAAATGGTTACAATGTTGTTTGTCTTCCAGGACCAACTGCTGTAATCCCCGCTCTTGTTATGTCAGGCTTAAGTGGTGGCCCATTTACTTTTTATGGCTTTTTAAATAGTAAAGAAAATAAAAGAAAAAAAGAATTAGAAAAACTAAAATCACAAACTTACCCAATTGCTTTTTATGAAGCCCCACATAGATTAAATAAAACACTAAATAATATATATGAAATATTTGGTAATAGAAATATCGCCATTGTAAGAGAAATAAGTAAGAAATATGAAGAAGTAATTAGAGGAACTGTGGAAAACATCCTCAAAACTGTGGAAAACTTAAAAGGTGAAATTGTTATTGTTGTTGAAGGTAATCAAGAAACCCAAACCTTTGATAACCTATCTATTAAAGCCCATGTCAATTTATATATTGAAGATGGCTTAACTCCAAATGAAGCCATAAAAAAAGTCGCTAAAGAACGTAATGTTCCTAAAAGCGAAATCTATAATGAATATCATAATTTATAAGGTTTAATAAACCTTATTTTTTTTCATCTAAAAAATCAACCATAGCTTGTAAATATGCTTCCACTTTAACTTTATTTTTATTATCTAATTTTCTATAGTTTTCGATTAAAGCTAATTCATTTTCATCAAGTTTAAAATTAGAAGTAATTACATCATCAGTTAAATCTAATAAATAATCAACCGAAACATTTAAAATTTCAGCCATTTTAATAATAATAGATAACTTAGGACTTATCTTACCACTTATATATTGACTAATTGCTTCCTGTGAAACGCCTAATTCAACAGCAAGCGAAGTCAATGATTTATTTCTAGCTTTCGCAATCTTTTTTAAATTCTTCATATATACTCCTTATTAATATTTGTAAAAATTGAATTATATACAAAAATTATATAATTATTACTTCAAATATTTTTGAAGTATGATAT
>CALVRQ010000046.1 GCA_944358685.1 uncultured Bacilli bacterium | reverse complement strand
ATTTTAGATAAGGGTACTATGCAGGTTTATAGGTATGAAAAAGTAAATGATGATTATAAACTAGTTAGTGTGGGTGTCAAATGATTAAGTATGATAATATTTTATCAATTGATAAAATAATGGATGTTTATAGGAATATTTATTCAAATACTAGACATAAAGAAAAGCTAGTTCGGTTTGAACTTGCTTTTTCTTGTAATGTGGTTAATGTTTTAAATCAATTGAAAGATAGAACTTATTGTCATAGTGAGTATAGTGTGTTTTTGATTAATGCCCCAAAGTACCGAATAATTATGAGCGAGAATATGAAGGATAAAATAGTTAATCATTTGCTTAGTAAATATGTTTTAATTCCTATTTTAACCCCTAAGTTAATTGATATGAATGTGGCTACTCGTAAGGGAATGGGTACGAAAATGGGAATTTATTATACTAAAAAATATATTAATAAACTCAAGATGAATTATGATAATTTTTACGTATTAAAGTGTGATATTAGTAAATATTTTTATAATATAGATCATGAGATTTTGATTGATAAATTATCTAGGGATATTGAAGATAGGGAGTTACTTAATATACTTAAAAATATTATTAATAGTACGGATGATTGTAGAATTAATAACACAATTGATAATATCATTGAAAAGGAAGTAAGTAAATTAGAGGCTAAAGGAATTAGTGATATTGAAAAAAAGAAGGTTGAACTTTCTAGGCTTCCTAGGTATAAAAATGGTGTTGGACTACCTATTGGTAATGAGACTAGTCAGATACTTGCTATTTATTATTTGAATGGACTTGATCATTTTATTAAGGAAAATTTGCGTATAAAGTGTTATATAAGATATATGGATGATTTTATTTTATTTCATCATGATAAGGAGTATTTAAAGTTTTGTTTAAAAGAGATTGAGAAATATTTGGAAGGTGTTAAGCTGAAACTTAATAGGAAAACACAGATCTATGATATGAAAAGAGGATTTAATTTTTTAGGATATAAGTTTTTTTTAAAGGGTAAGAAGTTAATAGTTTTAATTAATAATCAGACTAAAAAAAGGATAAAACGTAAGCTTAGAAAATTGAAAAAAAAGAATTTTCCTAAGTATGTTTTAGTAAAAGCAAGTTACAATGGTTATTTTATGAAAGCACATTGTGGAAGTTTTATTTTTAAATCTAAAATTTGATATTTTTTCTTTTAAGTGTTATGATATAAAGCACTTAAGGAGGAAATTATGAATAGAGAACAAATGAAAATAGCTTATTACAATATTGGAGATAAATTAATTACTTTTTTTGAAGATGTTTTAAGTACAGAAGATAAAATGGGATTTACGGTAAATGTAGATAATATGACAAATGGTTCTATTTCTCGTAATGATATGTGCATTAGTTATATTGTGATTAATGATAATGAGATGATATATGTTTACCGTGATAGTGAAGGAATGATTTGTCTTAATACAAATAGCTTGGATAAAACATTTACAAATGTAGGTGATAGAAGTTATTTTGGATATGATCAATTTCAAAAAGAGCCTTTTGATTTTATTCAAAAGGTTATGAATGAAAAGTTGGTTTTAAGAAAGAATAAAGTTAAACAGTATCACATTTAGAACCTTGGTAAGTGTTTCGTTTTACCATTTCTTTATCGATGCCATTTAGGACATCGATTTTTTTTGTGGTCCAAGCTGGAGCAATTAATTCTTCTTTCATAGGGTCACCGGTTAATCTTTGGATGACTATTTTTGGATTTAGATGTTCTAACTGATTAATTACAATATCAATGTATTCATCTTTGGTTAGTATATGAAATGGTTTAATCCTATAATATTTTTCTAAAGGAGTGTCTTTTAAAATAGAGAGCATGTGAATTTTAATGCCATCTATATTTAATTTGTTTAAGTATTTGACTGTTTCAATCATCATTTCTTTGGTTTCTCCAGGAAGACCATTGATGATATGGACGACGGTGAAGATGTTTTTCTCTTTTAGTTTTTTTAATGTTTCTTCAAAACATTTTAAATCATGACATCTATTAATGATTTTTGATGTTTTATTGTGTATGGTTTGAAGTCCTAGTTCGATGGTAATAAATGTTTTTTTGTTTAAGTGGGCTAGATAATCTATACATTCATCGGAAATGCAGTCTGGTCTTGTGGCAATGGATAGACCGATAACATTATCTTGTTTTAAGATTGTTTCATATTTTTCTTTTAGGATGTTTAGTGGAGCGTATGTGTTGGTTCTGGCTTGGAAGTAGCCGATGTATTTGGTGTTTGGCCATTTTTTGTTCATTATTTTTTTTATTTCATTAAACTGCTCGATTAAATTTTCTTTGGGATTGCCACCATATTCACCACTACCTGATTTTGAACAATATATGCAGCCATTTTTAGATAAAGTGCCGTCAATGTTTGGACAAGTGAAACCAGCGTTTAGACTTATTTTACATACTTTTTTGCCAAATTTTTGTTTATAAAAATAATCTAGAGTATGATATCTTTTATTTGTGTTTGAGTATATAAATTTGTTCATAGAATCACCTAGTTTATTATAACATAAGCTTTTAATTTGTGAAAAAGGAATGAAAAATATTTGTTTTTCTTGAAAAATGCTTTATATTACAAGGTTTTTTTGATATAATGCTACTGGGAGGTAGAGAAAGGTGAAAAAAAAGTTACTTAAGGTAATAGGAATTTCTTTCTTAATTTTCGTAGTGTTAAGTTGGATTATTCCAGTAGGTACATATTCAAGTGGAGAACTAACAACGAATGGAATAGACCCAGTTGGTTTAATTGATTTATTTAATACACCAATTCAAGCATTTACAACATTTGTCTTATATGGAGTAGTGTTTGCGGTTATTGGTGGACTTTATGGCGTTATGGAAAAAACTGGCGCATTAGAAAAGCTTACTGATAAAATGACTGGTGCTTTTAAAGGAAAAGAAAGAGGCTTTGTAATTTTAACAGTTATTTTATTTACTGTACTTTCTTCTGTTACTGGTTTAATTATTCCATTATTTGCTCTTGTTCCTTTGTTTGCGGCTGTACTTTTCGCAATGAATTACGATAAGCTTACAGTTTTAGCATCAACAGTAGGTTCATTACTTGTTGGTTCTATTGCTTCAACTTATGGTTTTAATATTACAGGATATACTAAAAACCTTTTAGGTTTGGATATGAATAATCAAATTGTAGCTAAAATTATTTTATTAGTTATTTTGATTGTTGCTCTTATTTTTGTAATACTTACTTCTAGTAAAAGAACTACGGATAAAGATGTAAAAGAGGCTAAAGTGAATAAAGATAAAAAAGAAGTTAAAGAGGCTAAAGATACTAAGGTAGCTAAGAAGGCAACTAAGAGTACTGATAGTAAAGCTAGTAAGACAACTACCAAGAAGGCCGCTAGTAAAACTACTGCTAAAAAGGCAAGTAGTAAGACTACTAGTAAAAAGAAAACAACAAAATCGACTACTAAAGCGTTTGCTGTTTCTAAATCTATTAAAAAGGTATCAGAAAAGTCTAAGGTTAGTGTGATACCACTTGTGATTATTTTCTTACTAATATTTATTTTATGTTTAGTAGGTATGTATAATTGGTATTATTCATTTGGTATAGATGTATTTAGTAATTTACATGAAACTATTATGGGTATTGAAATTGAAGATTTCCCAATTTTTGAACATTTATTAAGTGGTGTTTCAGCATTAGGATATTGGAGTAATGTTGAATTTGCAGGGGCTATGATTATTGCAGCAGGTATTATTGCTTGGATTTATAGACTTAGCTTAGATGAGTTTATTGAAAGTTTTGTATCTGGTGTTAAAAAATGGTTACCAACTGCTTGTTTAGCTGCTTTAGCTAGTGTAATTTTATCTATTTTGTATCAAGCATCTTATGCTGGAAGTGGTACTTTGGTAGATACTGTTAATGCTAAAGTGTTTGAACTTACAGATGGATTTAATGTTATCCTTACTGGTTTTGCATCATTATTTGGTAGTTTCTTCTTTAATGATTTATATTATTTACTTGCTAATTTATCTACTTATTTATCAAGTTTTGATGCAGCAGAACTTTCTAATGCAGGACTTCTTATCCAATCAGTTTATGGAATTGCAATGCTTATTTTCCCAACTAGTGTTATCTTAATTGCAGGACTTAGTTTATTTAATGTTTCTTATAAACAATGGATGAAATATATTTGGAAGTTTGCTTTAATTGCATTATTACTAGTACTTTTAGCTTGTGGAATTATAACACTTTTATAAAAACTACTTTTGAGTAGTTTTTTTCTATGGTATAATTTTGATAGAAAGAAGTTGGTTGTATGAAGAAGTTTATTCAAGAATTTAAAACTTTTGCTTTAAAAGGAAATATGGTTGATATGGCGGTTGGTATTGTTATAGGTACTTCATTTTCTGGATTAGTTACATCACTTACAGATAATTTAATTAATCCAATTTTGAATGTGATTACAGGTGGTGCACGTTATAATTGGCACAATGTTGCAGGTTTTATTTCGAATTTTTTAACAGCACTTATTAATTTCTTTATTATGGCTTTTGTGTTATTTTGTATTGTAAAAACAATTAATAAATTAAAGAGTTTTGGTAATAAAAAAGAGGAGAAGCCAAAGGTAAAAACATGTCCATATTGTTTTAGTGAAATTAATATAAAGGCGACTAGATGTCCACATTGTACATCTAGTTTAGAAGAGAAAGCTTAAGGCTTTTTTCTTCATACATTTTTGTGATAAAATGGATGTGGTGGTAGAAATGGAAGTAACATTTGATTATAAATTAGATGGGGCTACATATAGAGTATTAATTGTTAAAAAAAATAATAAAAATACTTATATTAAGATTAAAGATGATTTAACAATATATGTGACGACAAATTATTTAACGACGAAAAGAGAAGTTAAGAGAATACTTGATAATGAGAAGGATTTTTTAAGAAAGGCGTTGTCAAGAGCTAGGAAAAAGTTGGAAAAGGAGGAGCTTTTTTATTATCTTGGTGAAAAATATGATATAATATTAGTACCATTTGAAAATATAGAAGTTAGTGATGGTAAGATATATGTTAAAGATGAAAAAACTCTTGATAAATGGCTTAAGAAGGAAATTAAAAGAGTTTTTGCTGAAAGATTAGAGTATAATTATGATTTGTTTGATGAAGATATTCCTTTTCCAAAGCTTAAGATTAGAAGTATGAAAACAAGATGGGGAGTATGTAATAAGAGAGATAATTCGGTTACTTTGAATTCAAAGCTTATTAAATATTCTATTCATGAAATTGATTATGTAATTATTCATGAACTTTCACATTTTGTACATTTTGACCATTCTAGTGATTTTTGGGAAACGGTAAGAATACATATGCCAGATTATAAGAAGGCAGTAGCTATTTTAAAAGAATGAGGTGGTTTGATATATGAAATTTAAGTTGTTTAGTATTTTATTTGTTTTTTTACTTTTGTTTAGTATGGCTCTTCCAACTAGTTATGCGAAGGAAAAAACTTTGAATCAACTTAAAGCAGAGGCCAAGGCTAATCGTGATGCTTATAATGAGGCTAAAAAGCAAAAAGAATTAACTGAACAAGAGAGAAATAATACAATTAAGCAAAAAGAAGATGTTGAGGCACAGATTAGTAGTATTCAAAAGGAAATTTCAAATACTTCTAATAAGATTGTAGAGATTAAAAAAGATATTGAAAAAAAAGATGATCAAATGAAAGATATTATGAGTTTTGTCCAAGTTACTAATGGTGATTCTAATTATTTGGAGTATATTTTTGGAGCGACAGATTTTACGGATTTTATTTATCGTATTTCAGTGGCTGAACAACTTGGTGATTATAATGAACAGTTAATTAAGGATTATGAGAAGGATGTTAAAGAGTTAGATAAAAAGCAAGAGGAACTTAATAAGAAGAATACTGAATTAGCTAAGAAAGAAAATGAACTTAGTCAATTAGAGGTTAAGTTAAATGGGCAAATTGAAGAACTTCAAGAAGGTATGATGAGTAAAGATGATGAGTATGAAACGATTAGTAGTATGATTAAAAGTTTTGAATCATTGAGAATATGTAGTGGTAATGATACTTTATCGTCTTGTCAAAGAAAGTTAAATCAAAGTATGTCTAATGGTTCTGGGTCTGTGGATGTATCTGGAACGCCTGGGGCTAATGGAACTTATATGCCGATTAGAAGGGGTAGAGTGACTAGTGATTATGGTTATCGTTCATATGATAATTCATTTCATACTGGTATTGATTTTTCAAATAGTGTACATGGTGATTCAGTTTATCCAGTGGCTACTGGTAAGGTCGTAAATATTACTTATCCAAAATATTCTGGAGCATGTGGTAACCATATTGTTTATGTTTATCATAATATTGGTTCTGGTTATACTACTTCTTATTGGCATATGACGAGTGTTAATGTAAGGGTAGGACAAATGGTTTATCCTGATACGAGACTTGGTTCAATGGGGGGACTTCCTAGTGAAGATAGTTGTGCTGGAGGAACACATGTTCATTTGAATTTATTTAATGGATTACATACAACTAATAGTGGAAGAATTAATCCGAGAATATTAGTTACAAATATTCCATCAAAAGGTGTTTATTTTACATCTAGTTATGGAAATAGATAGAGGAATTATCCTCTTTTTTTTGACATTTTGTATTTAGCTATTTTGTTATATTATTATTTGGTGATATAATATGAAGGTAAAGGTTTTTGACGAAGGTCATGAAAAAGACTTAGAAGATGCTATTAATAGATTTATTTCTGAGGAAGAGCCAGAGATAATAGATATAAAATTTTCAACTGCTATAGCAGTATCCGAAGAACAAATTTATTGTTTTTCGGCTTTAATTGTATATAGGTAGGTGACCATATGAAAAGAACTGGTTTTTTAGCTGGAGCTGCAATTTCAGTTATTGGAATTGTTATTTGTAAGGTTATTGGACTTGTTTATGTTATTCCATTTTATGCGATTATTGGTACGCAAGGTGGTGCTTTATATAGCTATGCTTATTCAATTTACAATGTGTTTTTGAATTTAGCTACTTCTGGTATTCCTGTGGCTATGAGTAAGGTTGTTAGTGAATACAATGAGATGAAGTTTTATAATACTAAAGAGCGAGTTTTTAAAATTGGTTTAAAAGTTATTTCATGTTTATGTGTTATTTCATTTTTAGTATTATTTATTTTCGCACCACAAGTAGCTAATATGATTATTGGTGGTGTGGAAGGTGGAAATACGGTAGAAGATGTAACGATGGTTATTAGAGTTATTTCAACGGCTGTTTTGGTAGTGCCTTTTTTGAGTGT
>CALVRQ010000045.1 GCA_944358685.1 uncultured Bacilli bacterium | reverse complement strand
AAAGGTTTAGGTTCTGGAAGAGAAACAGCAATTCGTTCTTTACAAACAGCTGGTTTAGAGATTACTTCAATTTCAGATGTCACACCTATGCCACATAACGGATGTCGTCCACCAAAACGACCTCGTGGATAAAAGGAAAGGAGACCTTTATGAATTTTGAAAAACCAGATTATAAAATAACAGATTATGTAGAAAATAATAATTATGGAAAATTTGAACTAGAACCTTTGGAAAGAGGTTTTGGTATGACTATTGGTAACGCTTTACGTAGAGTAATGTTATCATCAATGCCAGGTAGTGCAATTGTTGCTGTTAAAATTGATGGTGTTCAACATGAATTTCAAACTATTGATGGTGTTATCGAAGATGTTACAGCAATTATCTTAAATTTAAAAGGTATTGCGATTAGAAATCATTCTGATGAAGTTAAGACTGCTCATTTATCAGTTCATGAAGAAAGAACAGTTACTGCTGGTGATATTATTTGTGATAGCGATGTTGAAATAATTAATAAGGATCAAGTTATTGCTACTTTAGCTAAAGGTGGAAAACTTGATATGGAGTTTATTATTGCTAATGGTCGTGGAGCTGATTTATCATCTGTAAATAAAAAGTATATTACTGATGCTAGTTTAGGATATATTCCAATTGATGCTTTATATTCACCAATTGAGAGAGTTAATTTTGAAATTGATAAAGCACGTGTTGGGCAAGATGCTTCTTATGATAAATTAATTATGGAAGTTGAAACTAATGGTTCACTTCGCCCAGAAGAAGCTATGGCTTTAGCTGCTAAAATATTAATTGAGCATTTGAATATTATTACTAACTTGAGTGAAATTGCCGATATTACTGGTATTATGAATGCTAAACAAGAGGATAGTAAACAAAAGAAGTTAGAGACTTCTATTGATGATTTAGATTTCTCTGTTAGAGCATATAACTGTTTAAAGAGGGCTAATATTAATACTTTAGGTGATTTAACTGAAAAATCAGAATTAGAAATGATGAAAATACGTAATTTAGGTAAAAAGTCTTTAAAAGAAGTTATGGATAAAATTAAAGATATGGGACTTAAATTTCGTGATGAAGATTAGTTAGGAGGAAATTAATGGCTTATAGAAAATTAGGACGCGACAACAAACATAGAAGAAGTATGCTAGCTAATTTAACTAAAGATGTTATCAACAATGAAAAAATAGTTACTACTGAAACTAGAGCTAAAGAAGTTCGTAAGTTTGTCGATAAAATGATTTCTTATGGTAAAGATGGCTCTTTAGTTGCTAGAAGAAAAGCTTTAGCTTTCTTACACAACGATAAAGCTACAGTTAAAAAAGTATTTGATGATTTAGCTGTAAGATACGCTAAAAGAAATGGCGGATATACTAGAATTTCTAAAATTGATGAAAGAAGAGGAGACGACGCTTTAATGGTTGTTTTATCTCTTGTAGAAGGGGATGCTGAATAGGCATTCTTTTTTTGACTTTAAAGTTCATACATGATATAAATATTATAGGTGATAATATGACGGTTGTAACAAATGAGGAAATTAATAATTATATAGCTAGAATTGAAAGTGTTCATATTACAGAAGTAGAATCAATTTTACCTAGTGCTGATGTATATAATTTTGATATTATTATAAGTAGAATTTGTGATGGTTTGGCAGAAAATATAAATATTTTGAGAAGGCTTAATAGTGAGAACGATAATCATGTTTTAGATGATGAGATAAATGATTTGCTTAAAAAGTATTATGTTTGTAACAATTATTTGAGTATACTTAATGATATGAAACATCATAAAAAGTATAAGGGCAATAAAATAGTTTTTGCTAAAACGCCAGCAGGTAATCCATATTTTAAATTAGATATGAATAAAGTTCCTCAGGAGGTTTATGGTGATGTTTTAAAGACACTTGGATATATTATTAATGGTGTTGATAAGAGTGATAAAACTAAAGTGAGATATTTTACTAATAATAACTTTTCTCAAAGAATTTTGGAGTATAAAGGATTTCAGACTCGAATTTTTACAACGAAATTAAAAGGCAATGTTTTATGTGTAATTGGTATGGTGATAAAAAAAGCAAATGATGATAAAAAAATTAAAGAAAATTTGCGTTTAAGGATATCTAAGGTTCAAAAACAAGTTGAATCATATAGACTTATGATGAATGATAATAACGAGAAGCAAGAATTGTTAGAAGATAGTCAAAAAATTTTAGATGATGTTATGCAGATTTTAGGAAAGAACCATTTAGATGAAGATATAGAGTTATTATTTCCAGATGAGGCTGAATTAGAAGCAATGGTTCCTTATACTGAAGAATTAGCTTTTGAAAGCAATGATAATATGATTTCTAGTAAATTAGAAGAAGATAGTGTTGGAGTAGATGACAGTAGAGATGTTAATGTATATACTGAAAATTTAGAGAATAGTGATGAAAATTCGATAAATATTCCAAAGACTTCTAAAAAGGTAAAAAGAAGAGGCAGAGGGCTTGGTAAAAAGACGATTGCTAGAAATGAAATTGCATCTTCAATCAAAGGATTTAGTTTAGAAGAATTAATGGAGGTGCAAAATTTTATTACAAAATTAAAAATGAATAAGGAATTAAATGATTCTATAAGTGTAATGTATGAAGGTTTTAAAGGTATGACGGACGAACAGATTAAGGAGTTTGAAGATAATATTAAATATTTTAAATATGATGATGTCGGCAGACATAAATAAAAATTGTTAAAAATTAACAATTTTTATTTTTGGATAAAATTTTTTCCTGAACTTCTTTAACCCATTGCTTTTGCTTTTGTTTATGTTTTTGATGATATTCGTGCATAAGTGCTTCGTTTTTTAACGTTTCAAACATTTCTGATGGAATGTATGGTTCGATTTTGTCGCCCCAAATAATATATAATAGTTCTAAAAAATCATTATTATATTTTTCGTCAGTAGGAATTGTTTCAAGGGTTTTTGGGTTTGTTAATAGCATATGAAGAATTGTGTACTCGTCTTCTAATGTTATATTAGGTTTATTTATTAATTGTTTTGTATTTTTTTCATTGTTTTGAAGGACTTTAAATATTTCGGTTGGAATGTATGGAGCAATTTGATTTCCTAAAATGATATAATATAGTTCTAAAAAGTCTTTATCATATTTATATTTGACTGGCAATGAGGCTAAGAGTTTAGGGTTATTGATGATTGCTCTAAATAGTTTTGAGCCGTCCATGTTTTGGTTATTATAATTCATATTATTACCTCTCTTTAGAATTATATTAAATTATTTTATGTACTATGTCAATTGTTTATTATTGTGAGAAATTTATTGTTTTGTTATTTTGTTTTAACGGTTTACAAAGTTTAGGGCTTATTATATAATGTTTTTAAGGTGATTAGTATGAAAGCATTAATTACAGGGGCAAGTTCTGGAATGGGCGCTGATATGGCTAGAGTATTGGTAGAAGAAGGATATGAAGTTATACTTGTAGCTCGAAGAAAAACTAGACTTGAGAAGCTTGCAAAAGAATTAGGAGATAAGGCTACTATAATTGTTAAGGATATTTCTAGTACGTATAATTGTATGGAACTTTATAATGAGGTTAAAAAAGAGGATATTGATATTTTGATTAATAATGCAGGGTTTGGAGTATTTGGAGAATTTAGTAATATTAATTTGGATAAAGAGCTTGATATGATAGATTTGAATATAAAGTCATTACATACTTTAACTAAATTATTTTTAAAAGATTTTAAGAAAAAAGATAGAGGGTATATTTTAAATGTAGCATCATCAGCTGGTTTTATGGCTGGACCTTTGATGGCTGGTTATTATGCGACAAAAAATTATGTAGTAAGTTTATCTTTAGCACTTTATGAGGAATTAAAAAAAGATGATAGTAATGTATCTATTAGCGTTTTATGTCCTGGACCTGTTAATACAGAGTTTAACAAAGTAGCGAGGGTACATTTTTCAATTAAAGGTATGGAAAGTATGGATGTGGCTAGGTATGCAATTAAGGAGATGTTTGATGAAAAATTAATTATAATTCCTGGCTTGAAGATGAAGATTGGTATATTTTTAACTAGATTTGTGCCTAGAAAATTATTATTAAAAATTAGTTATAAGATTCAAAATGGTAAGCGAAGTTAAATCATTAGTGATTTAACTTTTCTTTTTGCGTATGTTATAATGTAGGAGTGATAATTATGGGTAAAATATTAGATTATGATGAAATGAATGAAATTTTAGATAGTCTTGATGATAAGGTTATTAAAAAGGAAAAACCGATAGGTTATACATATTTTGGTTATCCAATTAATCATTTTGTTTATGGACATGGAAAATATCATGTAATTATTACTGGTGGTACTCATAGTAGTGAGTTAATTAGTAATGTGTTTGTGATTAGATTTATGGAAAAACTATGTAAAAAAGAGATAAATATAGATGAGGAGTTATATACTATTCATTTTATTCCGATTGTTAATCCTGAGGGGACTATTATTGTTACTAGTGCGGTTAGATCACTTGTTTCGCGAGATATTAGTGCTGAAGAGGAACAAACGTATCTTTTAACATATTATAGAAATAGTTATATTGAAGGATATTATGCGAATAAGTACGGTGATAGAGATTATAAGTTGCAACAAATGATGTTTAGACATGCAACTCCTGATATACTTAGTGATAAACACAAAAAACTTAAGGAATATTTGAACAAATTGTTTATGGAGAATGATTTACCTACTGGTTGTATGATAAATTGGTCTAGTAATGGTAGAGGAGTAGATTTAAATAGCAATATTGAGTGTGGTTCATTTGTTAATAGAGTTGAAAGTGGTGAAGAGATATATGCGTCACTACATTTAAACAATATCAAGAGAAATAAGTTGGGTCCTTTAGGTTGTCCTTATTTTAGTAAAAAAGGTGAAATTGAAAAAGAAAATGAGAGCTTATTTAAGTTTTATAATGAAATAAAAGCAAATTATGATTTGATTGGTTCCTTTATTTATCATAGTTGTGGTAATATTATTTATTATTTGGGTGAGGCTAAGGAAGATAATCCTTGGGTTAAGTTAACTGATGAAGATGTAGAAAATAATTATGAAGTGGCTAAAGTATATGCGAGTAAAACAGGTTATAAATTAGATGGATTGGAAATTTATACGACAATGGATTCAAAACTAAAAAGTTTTTTTCCAGTAACATTATTGATTGAACTTGGTGGTGTTAGGGCTACTCCTTTGTCACAGTTTATGGATTTTGATTTGGAAGGTGGCTCTGATGAATTTAAAAGGATATATTCGAAGATTATTAAAGACAATACTTTAGCTATTATAGATACATTATCAGCGATGAAAAGAAGTTATGATAAGAGGATTGGAAGATTTTAATAATTAGTAAAAAACAAATTGTTTTCATTGTAAATTAAAAGCATTTATATTATAATAATTTTTGTGGTGAAAAGGTATGCAGGCAATTGATATAAAAAAATTAAGTTTTAATTATGGAAACATTGTTGTTTTTGATAATTTTAATTTAACTATTTCTGAAGGTCGTTTTGTTACTATTTTAGGCAAAAATGGCAGTGGAAAGACAACTCTAGTTAATATTTTGAATGGAAGATTAAAATATAAAGGAGAAATTTCTGTTTTTGGTGTTTCTTTAAATAAACATATAAATAAAGAAATTGCTTTTATTTTTGACGATATGGGTGAATATGAAACTTCTGATGAGGTTATTGATGTGCTTGCAAAAACTGTAAAAGGTAAAGATAAAAAAGAGAAGATTATAAATATTGCTTCAGAATTTGATTTTTTAAATTTCATAAATATAAATTTTAATAAGTTATCTTTAGAAAAAAAGAAATTGGTGGTTTTAGGAAGGGCTTTACTTCAAGAGCCTAAAATACTGATTATAGATAATTTGTTTGAGGGGATTAATAAGGATTTAAGATGTCAGATTTTAAAAAAATTAAAAGAATATACAAAAAGTATGACGATAGTAAATTTTTCTAATGATGTTGAAGAAGCTCTTTTTTCAGATATGATAGTAATTATTGGTGATGGAAAGATACTTTTAAAGGGGTCAAAGAAAAAGGTTTTTGAGAATGAAACTTTTTTTGAAAGTAACGATTTAGAATTACCATTTGTTGTGAATTTATCTGATAGGTTAAAGTTTTATGATTTGGTGGACAAAATATATTTTGATGAAAAGAAATTGGTGGATGATTTATGGGAGTAGAGCTTAGGAAAGTGTGCTATGAAATAAATAATTATAGAATTTTTAATGAATTATCTTTTGAAATTAAAAGCCGAAAAATTACTTTTATTGTTGGAGAGTCAGGGTGTGGAAAAAGTTTGCTTCTTTCTTTGATTAATGGTGATGATTTAGCCTATGGTGAGATTATAATTGATGAAGGAGCTAAAATTGGCTTTTTAAGGCAAAATCCTGAGGAACGTTTTTTTTGTAACACTATCTATGAAGAAATTTTATTTGCTTTAAAGAAGCATCGGGTAAAAAATTATGAAAGGCGAGTTTTAGAATCTTTAGAAATTGTTGGGTTAGATGAAAGTTATTTATATCGTTCACCTTTTGAAATTAGTAAAGGTGAACAGAAAATTGTGGCTTTTGCTATTTTATTAGCTTGTAATCCTAATATTTTATTATTAGATAGTCCATTTAGTAATTTGGATTTTGCTAGTAAGAAAAAAATTATTAAATTACTAAGAATGATGAAATTAAAATATGGTAAAACAATTATAATTGCAAGTGATGATACAGATATTGCTTTAGAACTTGCCGATGAAGTTATTTGTTTAAAAGATGGTGAGTTGGTTTTTAAAGGTAATAAATTTGACTTGTTTACGAATAATAAATTGCTTAAGGAAAATAATATTACTAAGCCAAGACTTATTAATTTTACTGATTTGGTTAAAGTTAATAAAGGAATAGATATTGGATATCGTGATGATATTAATGATTTGATGAAGGATATATATAGGTTTGTGAAGTAATGAATGTGCGTTTATTGTTTATTTGTGTTACAATAGTATGGTGTAAGAGGAGGAAGTAGTATGAGATACTTGATAACGTTTGCTTATGATGGTTCTAAATATAAAGGTTATCAAAAGCAACCGGATGTAAAGACTGTTCAAGGTGAACTAGAAAAGGCGCTTAAAACAATTAATGGTCATAAGGAAGTAAGTGTAGTGGCTTCGGGAAGAACAGATGCTGGAGTACATGCATATAATCAAAAGGCTCATTTTGATTTGGATATAAAGCATATTACGCCAGAAAAGTTGAAAGATGGTTTAAATAGTTTACTTCCTGATGATATTTATATTAAAAATGTTGAAATGGTGGCTGATGATTTTCATGCTAGATATAATGTGAAAGCTAAGGAATATATTTATATTATTAATATGGGTGAATATAATCCTATTGAGAAGGATTATATATATCAATATAATAAAAAGCTTGATGTTGTAGAAATGGAAAGAGCTTTAAAATATTTGGAGGGTACTCATAATTTTAAATCATTTACTAAGAGTGATGATGAGAGAGAAGATTATGTTAGAACAATTGTCCAAACTAGATTAACTAGAGAGCTTAAGAATGTTAATAAAATTACACTTAGCTTTTTAGGTACTGGTTTTATGCGTTATCAAGTTAGAAATATGATTGGTACTTTAATTGAAATTGGTGAAGGTAAGCGTAAGAGTGAGGATATAATTGATATTTTAAATGCTCAAGATAGGAGAAAAGCTGGTAAGACAGCTAATCCCGAAGGATTGTATTTGAAAGATGTGCTTTATTAGAACAAAGGTAATATTTTATAAAAATCATAAATAATTTGTAAATAAGTTAGATTTGAGTCAATAAAATGTATGAAAATAAGATTAAAAACATATAATTTTATTGACTTTTTACACCTTTTTTACTATAATTATTACTGGTACATTTATTTATCCCACATACGTAAGTCTTGGGAAAACTTACGAATGTTATGGAGAAAGGAAAATAAAAATGAAAACATACATGCAAAGAAAAGAAGATGTCACTAGACGTTGGTATGTTGTTGATGCTGAAGGACAGACTTTGGGTCGTTTAGCTACTAAAGTAGCAACTGTTTTAAGAGGAAAACATAAACCTACTTATACTCCACATATCGATGGTGGCGATTATGTTATCGTTGTAAATGCTAATAAGATAGTTCTTACAGGTAACAAATTAAATGATAAGATGTATTATAATCACAGTAGATATACTGGTGGATTACGTGAGAGAACAGCTAAAGAAATGATTGAAAACTATCCAGTTGAAATGGTTGAAAGAGCTGTTAAAGGTATGCTTCCAAAAGGAAGATTAGGTAGACAAATGTATAAAAAATTATTTGTATATGCTGAAGGAAATCATCCACATAGTGCTCAAATGCCTAAAGAGATGAAAGTTAA
>CALVRQ010000044.1 GCA_944358685.1 uncultured Bacilli bacterium | reverse complement strand
TATTTTCAAAGAACTTATTGTTTAATTTCTCCAAATTTCTAAAATTTGGTGAACTAAAACTCTTTTTGTCGTGCAATAATTTCTATTTTTATTTTTCTATTTATTACCAACTATTTTATTATATCACGGCACATAAAAACCGTCATGAAATTTGACGGTTCTCACCTTCTACATTTACACGATTAGGCGTTTTTTTAATATGATTACCAATTATCTCTGATACATCAAAAACAGTCACAAATGATGAATCATCAACCTCATTCAAAATATCTTTTAAAATAGATACCTCAAATCTTGTAATTACTGTATATAAAACTCTCTTATCACCATGAGAAATAATTCCCTCACCAGATAATACAGTTACAGTTCTACCAAGTCTTTTTAATATCTCGCTCGCAATTTCTGTTCCATCATCAGTAATAATAAAAGCCGCTTTCGCACTATTAAGTCCATCAGAAACCATATCAATAACCTTATAAGAAATAAAATAAGTAAGTAAAGAATATAATGCTCTTTCAGCTCCAAACACAAAAATAGCTGCCCCATAAATTACAACATTAAAGCAAAGAACTACTTGACCTACAGACAAACTTCTTTTTCTATTAATAAGTATAGCAACAATCTCTGTTCCATCTAAACAGCCACCTTCTTTAATAATAATTCCGCATCCTACACCAAGTAGGATACCACCATAAACAGTTGCAAGTAAAGTATCATCAATTAATGGCTCATAGTTACCAAACACCTCAAGCAAAATACTAAAAAGAGCCATTCCATAACCAGCTTTAAATACAAACTTTTTACCAAGCTGCTTATATCCTAAAATCAAAAACGGTAAATTTACAATAAAAATTATCACACCAAGGGAACCACCGAATAATGTATTTAAAATAATTGAAACACCATTCATACCACCATCAATCATTGAATTAGGTATTAATATAAGTTCTAAAGCCAAAGCTGCCATAACAGCACCTAAAGTAATTAAAATAAGTGATAAATAAAATTCTAAGTTTAAAATTTTGCTACTACTTTTCTGCATCTTCCTACCTCCATACTACAATTATATCGAAAATACCTTATTTTTTAAAGACATTCAAATTATCTTTTACACTTTTTCCAAAATTAATTTCTTATTATTTAAAACCCTCTCATCCTCTTTAATCTCAAGAGCCTTATTCACACATTCTAAAGCCTTATCATAATCACCTGTATTATAGTAACAAATAGATAAAAAATCATAAACACTAAAATCAGTACTAAACCACTCAGTAATATAACTCTTATAACCTTTTTTTATCTTAAGAGTATTTAAAAGAAGTGGTATCGCTTTTGTATATTCTCCTTGATCATAATAAAATAAAGCAAGTTCACTATAAGGTTCTTTTAAATGAGGTGCCTCATCTATCGCCTTTTTATACCACATCTCAGCTTCTAATGATCTATTCAAATGCTTATAACACCTTCCAATAAACCTCATAGATGCACATCTCTCATCTTTCCAAACAGCTCTATCTAAACTCAAATGATGAATCAAAGTATCAATAGCCTCATTCCATCTCTCATAATACATATACTCTCTACCTAAATAATGAGTATTTCTATCATCAAGTGGATCTTCTTTAACCGATAACTCCAATAAAGGTAAATAACTACCTCTAGATTTTGCTCTATCCGGATAATGATTTAAAACAATCGACTCATCTAAAGCTCTCTTTTCTACTCCATCATAACTCAAAACTTCATGTACTGGATGAGTCCATCTATATCCATCTCTCGCATGAATTTTATCACTATCAAAACTAACCAAAGGATTACCTTCCTCATCTAAACTCCAATTATAAGTATAACCAAGTCTTGTCGTACCATTCACCCACGCTTTTTCTACCTTATCACGCCACCCTTCTTCAAATACTTCATCTAAATCTGTGCACACACATATATCCGCATCTTTATCAATCATATCTAACGACATATTTCTAGCTTCATCAAATCTCCATGGGGTAATAATTTCTCTTTTAACTATCGCCCCTAATTCTTTTAATGTATCAAAACTGCCATCAGTAGACCCAGTATCTAAGACAAATATTTTATCTGCCTCCTTCATAGAATCATACCATCTTTTCGCAAATTTTTCTTCGTTCTTGCATATCGCATAAACACATACTTTCATTTTTATCCCTCCATAATAGGATATGAAAGTAATGAAATATAATTATTTACTTTTTATCAAGTAATTTTAATTTTCGAATAACCTTTTTCTCTATTCTAGAAATATATGATTGACTAATACCAAGTAAATTAGCCACATCTTTTTGTGTCATTTCCTCACTATTATAAAGTCCATATCTCAAAATCATTATTTTTTTATCTCTTTCATTTAACTTCTCAATTTCCTCATATAGAAGTTTTTTTTCTATTTCTTCTTCCAAACCTTTTGTCACAATATCACTATCAGTTCCTAAAACATCTTCCAAATGTAATTCATTACCCTCTGAATCAAAACTCAAATTATCCTCAAAACTAATCTCACCTCTTCTTCTTTTATTTTTTCTAAGAAACATCAAAATTTCATTATCAATACACCTAGACGCATATGTAGCTAATTTAATATTTTTACTAGGTTTATAAGTATTAACTCCTTTAATTAATCCAACACTACCAATACTTACTAAATCTTCTAAATCAACCCCTGTATTTTCATATTTTTTAGCCAAAAACACAACTAAACGTAAATTGTGTTCAATAAGTTTACTTCTGGCTTTTTTATCCCCATTCATTGACTTTGTAACATATTCAATTTCTTCATCTTTAGTAAGTGGTGCTGGCAGTTTGTCCGCACTACCGATAAAAAATATTCCATCTTTCTCAAAAAATCTTTTAATTAAATAAATAATTTTTTTAATCATATCATTTCCCCTTTCATTAAACCATTTAGCAAAACATCAGCCCCTGCTAAATTAAAATCCTTGTTAAAACCCAAATAAACATTTTCAAACACCCCTAAGCCAATAACTTCAACCTTTCTAACTTTTATACATTCTAAAAGCCCGCTCCCTCCTATCACAATATATGGAATATAAATTTTTTTATTTCTAAAATTATTATCAATATTAGTTAAAATCACTGGTCTATTTTTATAACACAAAGTATTTCCACTATCTAAATAACCATTCAAATTTAATACCTTTCTTCCAATATAAATATTAGTTTTAAAACTATACGCTATTTTCTGTTTAAACACCTTAACTTGTTTAATATAAAAATATAAAATAACCGGCGAGACAATAATCAAAAATAAAGCATTCACACTAATCCCATCATTAAAGAACACTAATCCTTTTTGTTTATAAGAAAACGTAATATTCAAAAAATATAAAAAACCACCAAGCAAAATACTCACAATATAAAAACAGCTCATATTAACCAAAAAATGTTTTAAATTATGATATCCAAAACATACTATACACATAATAAAACTCAAATAAACCTTAATAAAAAATAATTCCAATGAACCAACTTCGAAAAACAAAACTAAAATAGTCAAACTACCAAAAAAAGCCCCTAAAATAATTCTAAATATTTTCACATTTCTCTTTAAAATAACCACCGTTGTAAGTAAAAGTAAAAAGTCCAAATAAAAATTCAAAAACAAAAGCCCATCAACATATATAGTCATCACTATCACCTTTATAAGTATAAAAAAAAAGACATAAATATAATGTCAATTTTTTTCTAACAAAAATTAAGAAAAAAAATACTTATTTAAAGTTATTCCTATAGTTTACAGAAAAAACTTATTTAATAGTATCGCTTAGTTTTTGAATTTCTTGAATTGTTAGACCTGTAACTTCTGAAATATCTTCTATGCTCATTTTTTTATTAAGCATTTTTTGAGCTATTTCTAGTTTACTTTCTTTGATTCCAATACTTTTGCCTTCTGCAAATCCTTCATCATGTCCTTCAGATTTAGCTCCCTCAAGTTCATTATGTTTAACTAAAGCATCCATCTTTTCTTTCTGCCACTCATGAATAATAAACTCATCTTTACTCATATTTATAACCGCCTCCATTAACCTTTGAACTTTATCTTCATCTAGTACTTGTCTAGCTAGTTCATATAACTCACTAAACGTTCGCGCTGTAAGCATTGTATACCAAATAACTTCTTTACTTCTATCACCTTCATTGTAATATAAATTTCTATAAAGTTCAAGGGCTTTAGTTAAGGTATGCCTATTTGAATTATATATCTTATGACTCTTTAATCCATACAAAACTATATCATCTTCTAGTATATCTTCATAAGGGCTTTCATTCAAATTAAGCTGATATACATATTTATATTTTAAATTATTTATATCTTCTCCCATTTCTATAACTCTTGTAGATATTATATCTCCATATGAAAAATTACGTTCAGATACATATTCAAATTTACTTTTATTCATCTCTACATCAATAAATATTTTATTATTAATGACAACTAGAATATCGACGGTTCTTTTATATTCATTTTTACTTGTAACAGGTATTTCACTATCTAAAAGATTTATACTATCATTGTCGTTTATATTGATAGGAATAATTACTTTTAAAAAGTCTTTTAAAATATCTAAATTTATTTTAAACAC
>CALVRQ010000043.1 GCA_944358685.1 uncultured Bacilli bacterium | reverse complement strand
TAATGCTTATTTTAAACAATACTATAAATACTTACTCAAATAATATCTATATAAACCACTTTAATTATCTTTTAATCTTATTTTATAATAATTTGAAAAGTAAACTATATTAGATTTTTATTCCTTTATAATACATTTCCTAATTCCTTACTAATTCCTTATACAATACTAAATAATACATTTATATATACCATTATAATACTATAAAACAATTATCTAAATTAATATGTATTATATGATAGTTAAATAATATAGTTAATTAATACCATTACCCTTTTAAAATGGGCTACTATCATCTATTATTCTTCGGCGATGAATATCATTTTTCTGTACATTATTCATTTTTTCATAATTCTCTGCTATCTTACTTCTTTGAACTTCTTTCATATATTTGTTTACTCTTTCTTCATCATCTTTTTTACTTAAAACTAAAAAATAATTTATTATATCTTTAAACTTGTTTTCTATTTTATCTGCTTCTTCGAAATATTTTTCTTCGCTCATTGGCTTTTCTTTATTCTTTCTTGCTAATTTTAAAATAGCACTATCCCTTGTTAAATAACCATAATAATACTGCTTTAAAGTATATTTTAAGTCTTTTTCGCCACTACAATTACGATAACAAAATCTTACTTCTTCGCTTTGCCATATAAAATAATCTGCCAACTTAATATTACATTTCTTTTTATATACTTCCTTCTTTCCTAAATCATCTGAATTAAATTCTTTTACCTCATGTTCGTTCGCTATATCTTTCCAATTCTTATCTATATATTTTTTAATTGCATTTCTAAATGCATAACTTGGCTTACTAACTATTAATATATGCAAATGCCAGTCAGTATAATAATTGCCTTTATACCATTTATCAGCCCAATAATCATCTATAACAACTTTCTTTCTAGGTCTTCCTCTTTTACCAGTAATTTCATATACTATATTACTTACATTTTTCTTTAACCCACTTATCCCTATCATAGCTGAAGCCTGCCAGCCTTTTCTTTTGCATAAATCTCTAATATACTGTTGCAACCTTTTAGCATATTTCATTGCTTCCTCTTTATCTTTAAACTTTTTATTTATATCAATTGTTCCTATTCCTAACTTACTTTTTGCCATTTTTCCACCATTTTTACAAAAACTTAAATGTTAATGTATCCTACCTTTCCTTTGTTTTATAAGCGTTTTTTACATTATAAGTTTTAATCCCGATGGGGCGGAATGCCAGCTATGACCTTAGAATACGCTTTAAATATCAATGGTATCAAAAGTGATGAAACCAATATCGACACTAGTATCGACTTCGCATCTATGTCAGGTGCATTCATAGGAGGAACTGGTGACTATGTTGCTTTATTTGAACCAACTGCATCAGAACTAGAAAAAGAAGGATATGGCCACATCGTAGCCTCAATCGGTGAACTAGGAGGTAACGTTCCTTATACCACTTATAATGCTAAAAAAAGCTATATTGAAGAAAACCCAGATGTTATAGAAGGATTCACAAAAGCTATTCAAAAAGGTCTAGACTATGTTCATAATCACACAAGCGAAGAAATCGCTGAAAATATTAAAGACTACTTCCCAGACACCAAAGAAGAAGATTTAACCGAAATAGTTCAAAGATATAAAGACATTGATTCTTGGTATGATACAACATACATATCAGAAGAAGATTTTAATCACATAGAAGAAATAGTAAAAAATGCCGGACAATTAGACAAAAATGCACCTTATAATAAATTAGTTGATAACACATACGCTCAAAAATAATGGATATTTTAAAAGTTAAAAATTTAAGAAAAACTTATCACACAAAAAATAATGAAATATTAGCTGTGGATAATTTTTCTTTTAATTTAGAAAAAGGTGAGTTTGTCGCCATCGTTGGACCTAGCGGTTGTGGTAAAAGTACTATACTTTCCATTCTCTGCGGTTTAGATAACGCCTCAAGTGGAAAAATTGAAATTGACAAAAGCCTAAAATTCGGTTATATGCTTCAAGGAGATAACCTATTTGATTGGCGCACAATCTATAAAAACTGCTTATTAGGACTAGAACTAGAAAATAAATTAACTAAAGAAAACCTAGATTACGTAAATAACCTATTAGACACCTATGGTTTGAAAGACTTTAAAAAAGCCTATCCACATAATTTATCAGGTGGTATGAGACAAAGAGTATCCTTAATTAGAACTCTAGCCACTAAACCAGATATATTGTTCCTAGATGAACCATTTTCAGCCCTTGATTATCAAACTAGATTAGCTGTTTCTGATGATGTTTATAAAATCATCAAAAAAGAGAAAAAAAGTGCCATCATGGTAACCCATGATCTTTCAGAAGCAATTTCAATGGCCGATAGAGTCATTGTTCTAACCTCAAGGCCGAGTACCATTAAAAATATCTACGAAATAAAATTAACAAATAAAGGCACACCTATCCAAAATCGAAAAGCCAAAGAATTTGCTTATTACTATGATAAAATATGGAAGGATATTGATTATCATGTATAGTGAAGAACATAAAAAATATTTAAAAAAAATAAAAATAAATAAATTTCTTATTAGATTCACTCAACTTTTAATAATCTTTCTAATAATCTTCCTCTGGCAATTTGCCGCCAATCATAATTTAATAAACACCTTTATTTCCTCTAGTCCAAAAGCTATTATTAATACAATCGTAAACTTATATAAAGATGGAACCTTATTTCATCACATATGGATTACATTCTATGAAGTAATCATAAGTTTTTTAATAGCAACCATAGGCGGTATTTTAATTGCTACTATTCTTTGGCGTTTTAAATTTATCTCTAAGGTTATAGACCCATATTTAACCATATTAAATAGTCTACCTAAAGTTTCTTTAGGACCTATCATCATAATAATTGCCGGAGCCAGTACCAAATCAATTATTATCATGGCTTTATTTATATCAATTATTATTACAATAATTAATGTTCAACAAGCCTTCACCTCCACCGATGAAAATAAAATCAGATTACTCAAAAGTTTTAAAGCTAAACCACATCAAATATTCTTTAAATTAATCTTACCAAGTAACTA
>CALVRQ010000042.1 GCA_944358685.1 uncultured Bacilli bacterium | reverse complement strand
CCAGTATGTTATACTAATCATGACCGTGATTATAATGCATCAGTTAATATAATGTTTGAAGGTTTAAAAATATATATGAAAGGATTAGAACAATCTGTTTAAACATAAATTTTGACAAATAAATATATGTTAGGGTAGCGACTATCCGATACTGGTCTATGGAGGAGCCTAAGGCTGCTATGAAGTAGAAAGAGCTTACCGTGAGGTAAGCTAGTCAAAATTTATTTTGACATTTGTTCTAGCTATTGAGGTTTTTTAATAAGATTATAATGAATGGTTATATTAAATGCAATAATTTTGCTATTTTTTATTACATATTTATGGATGTGATGTTTTATGAAAAGTGTGGGTATTATTTGTGAATACAATCCGTTTCACTATGGCCATTTATATCATATAAATAAGGTAAAAGAGTTATTTCCTGATTATGTGATTATTGCAGTTATTGGTGGTAATTTTACACAGCGTGGCGATGTTAGTGTAATAGACAAATGGAAAAAAACAGAGATTGCTTTAAATTATGTAGATTTAGTAATTGAACTACCTTTTGTGTTTTGTACGCAAGCGGCAGATATTTTTACTAAAGGAGCTACTGATATTTTAAAAGCTTTAGATGTGGATGCTTTTGTGTTTGGTAGTGAAAGTGCAAATATAGATAAGCTTAGAGAAATTGTTAAAATTCAGGAAAGTAAGAAATATAATGATAAAATTAAATGTTATCTAGATGAAGGATTTAACTACCCTACTAGTTTGGCTAAGGCTTTAAAGGATTTTGATATTATTTTAGAAAACAATCCTAATGATTTATTAGGTATTGGGTATATTAGAAATTTGAAGAATGTAGATGTGCGGGCTATAAAGCGAACTAATGGATATCATGATTTAGATTTAGATAAAATTTCTAGTGCGACCAGTATTAGAGAAGCTTTGAGAAAAGGTGTTGACGTTAAGGAATATGTACCTGATTTGTGTTATAAATATTTAGATGATTTACATTTTTTAGATGATTATTTTGAACTACTTAAGTATAAGATTATTTCTTCTACTGATTTAAGTATATATCAAACGGTCGATGAAGGAATTGAAAATAAAATTAAGAAAAATATATTAAAAGCTAAAAATATAGAAGATTTAATTAGTTTAGTTAAATCAAAAAGATATACATATAATAAATTAAAAAGAATGTTTTTACATATTTTGTGTGGTTTTACAAAGGATGAGGCTGAAAGGTGCAGGAATGTAGATTACATTAGAGTGTTAGGCTTTAATAGTAATGGAAGATGTTATTTGAATTATATTAAAAAGAAGTCCAGGCTTCCTATTATTACTGGATATGATGATAACTACGTGGCAATGCGCATTGAAAGCAGGGTTAATAACATTTATAATATTAAAAAAGATGACTTTTTAGAGGAATATAAGCATAAGCCTATAATCTATTAGTCATCTTTTTAGATTGTATCAATTTTTAAGAAATTAGTTGTTTTAACTTGGTGCATTCTTGGGAAACCACCTGTTACGATTACGATGTCGCCTTTTTGTAAATCCATAAATTTGGTTGCTTCTTCTTTGCAGTTATCCATCAATTGTTCAATAGTATCATAATATTTTACAATTACTGGATATACGCCATAGTTTAGAGCTAAAGATTTAGCTACATTATCATCTGGGCAAGCGGCAATAATTTGTGATTTTGGTTTTAAGGTACTAATTAGTTTAGCACTATACCCACTTGTTGTAGCAGCAATAATGGCTTTTACTTGCAATAAATTAGCACTTTCAACAACGTTATGAGCAATAGCACTTGGAATGTTATTTTCTTTGGCATATGATTTTTGGTTAGCGTAGTCATAATATCTTTCAGCTTCTTCACATGTTTCTGCCATATATTTTACAGCGTCTGCTGGATGTTTACCAATGGTAGTTTCACCAGATAACATAACAGCGTCTGTTCCATCTAATACAGCATTGGCAACGTCTGATATTTCAGCTCTAGTTGGCCTACTACTAGTATACATAGATGCAAGCATTTCAGTAGCAACTATTACTGTACGACCTCTCTTACGACATTTTTCAATAATTTCTTTTTGCAATATTGGTAGTTCTTTCATTGGCATTTCAACACCTAGGTCACCACGAGCGACCATGATTCCATCACTTACTTCAATAATATCATCAATGTTTTGAATAGCTGTATGACTTTCAATTTTTGAAATTATTTGCATGTCTTCTCTACCTTGCTCTTTTAAAATTGCTCTAGCTGCTAGAACATCTTCTTTTGAGCTTACGAATGATAGAGCTAAGAAATCACCATCATGTTTACAAGCATAGATAATATCTTCCCTGTCTTGGTCACTGATAAAATCTAGGTTTAAATGTGCTCCAGGAACATTGACACTTTTTCTACTGCCTAATACTCCTCCATCAATTATTTTACAGTTAATTCCGTTATCTAGTTTTGAGGTTACTTCTAGGCGCATTAGTCCATCTTCAAGTAAAATTGTACTACCTACTTTGATGCTATCTAAAGCATCTTTATAATTTACAGTGATAGCTTCTTCGGTTCCTAAGATATCATCTTTAATAATTTTAATTGTTTTTCCTTCTTCTAAGTTAATTTTATCATTTGTCATATTTCCTGTACGGAAGTCTGGTCCTTTGGTATCGAATAGAACTGCAACATAGGTTCCTAGTTCTTCGTTTGCTTTTTTAACTAGGCTTAAGACATTACTTTTTTCTTCTTCTGTAGCATGAGAAAAATTTATTCTAGCAACGTTCATACCGTTTAAGACCATTTGTTTAAAAGTTTCATATTTGGCACTGCTTGGACCAATTGAACAAATTATTTTTGTTTTTTTCATGAATACCACTCCTTTTGACATTTTTCGCAATAATAAGTTCCGCGTCCGCCAATTGTTATTTTAGATATTTGGTTATGGCAAATGGGACACTCCTGTTTGGTGTGAACAAGTAAATGGTTTTGGAATCTGCCATGGACTCCTTCAGAAGATGTATAACTCTTTACGGTTGTTCCACCATATTCGATGGCTTTTTCTAGAACTTGTTTTGTAAACTTAATAATATTTTGATAGTCGTTGATGGTTAAGTTTGTAGCTAAAGTTTTAGGATTTATTTTAGATAAGAATAAAATTTCATCGGCGTAAATATTTCCGATACCGACAATTATAGTTTGGTCTAAAAGTTCAGTTTTAATCGGTTTTTTATGGAATTTCTTTTTTAGGTATTCTGGGGTTAAGTTTTTATCCCATGGTTCTAAACCTAACTCAGATAATGGTTTTTCGTTATAAGCATTATCTTTTTTTTGAAGGTACATTTTGCCAAATTTCCTAGTATCATGGTATCTCAAGTCTGTTCCATCAGAGAAGTGAAAGATGACGTGCTGATGTTTTTCTCTAGGGTCGTCTTTTTTTCTGATGAAGTATTTTCCTTCCATTCTAAGATGGCTTAGTAAGTAATAGTCGTCTAGTTCAAACATGAGCCATTTACCTCTTCTTGTGATGTCGTTTATTGTTTGATTTTTGATTTGTTTTTGAAATTCTTTGACTGATGGACAAGCAATGATGTTATCCCAGTATATTGATGCGGATAAAATTTGTTTGCCTTTTACTTCTTTTAATAATGTGTTTTTTACTGTTTCAACTTCTGGTAATTCAGGCATGGCATACCACCTACTTTTCTTTGTATTTGGCTTCGATGATTACTTTGCCCTTTTTAGTTTTTTCTTTTTTTACCTTTTTTGTGATATCTTTAATATATGGTTTAAAGAATTTATATAAAGTATATATAAACCAACATATTAAAGCAAATATTACTATGTAGATAAAAAGGTTGGCTAAAAAGAATAAAATAATGACTCCTAAAATAAATAATAAAACTTGCTTTAAATTAATGTTCAAAAAAAATCACCTCATCAATTATAACATGCTTTGCCTGTCATTTCAATTAAATATAGGTGTTTTATAGTTTTATAGTCTCTACATTTTAGTTATTTGTTTATGGAAAATTTTGATATATTGACGAATTTGTTGAAATTTGATAGAATGATGTTAGTAAATCGATGACAAAGAATAGTAGTATAAATGCTATTTGGTAGAGAGTTAGTGGTTTGGTGAAAACTAACGGTGGCTTTATATGAATCTACTTTGGAGAGAAGTTAAAAACTTCCGGGATGACCGTTATCATAATTAAGACAGCCGTATAGGATGGTACCGTATTACATATACTCCTAACACAAGGCTGTTTTTGCTTTAAAGGAGGGATGATTATGGATAATTGGTTAAAATATTTTAGTAAAGAAGAAATTGCGGGCTTTATGAATGCTGAAAACCTCTATGGAAAAGCATATTTAATATGTGAGAGAGTTTTTGAAGGAAAAAAGCGTAAGTCTGGTGTTCCTTATTTAGATTATTTAATTGCTGTGTCGAATAAATTTTCTGATGATAAAACTAAGGTTATTGCTTTGCTTCATGATATTATGAAAGAAACGGAGATTACGGCGTATGATTTAAGTGAGATTGGTTTTCCTAGCGATATAGTTAAAACTGTGGTTTTAATGACTAGAGAAAAAGATGAATCTTACGATGATTTTATTAATAGAATTATTGGCAGTAAAAATGACAGAGCACTACAAATTAAGAAAGTAGATATTGAACAAAGTATGGATTTACACGATATTGAGGTAACTGATGATTATTTGAATAGAATTGAGGTTAAATATAAACCTCAGTATGAGAAAATTTTGGGATATTTAGGCGACTTAGAAGAGGAGAGATAAAATGATTGATATAAAATTAATACGTGAAAACAAAGATTTAGTTAAGGAGAATATTAAAAAGAAGTTTCAAGATAAAAAATTACCTTTGGTTGATGAGGTATATGAATTAGATATTAAGTGCAGAGAGGCTAAAGGTAAAGGTGACGAACTTAGAGCTTTAAAGAACGAGAAAAGCGCTTTAATCGGCGCTTTAATGCGTGATGGTAAAAAAGAGGATGCTGAGAAGGTCAAAGCAGAAGTTAGTAGGTATGGAGATGAAATTTCAAGATTAGAAAAAGAAGAAGATGAATTACGTGCGAAGATTCACGAAGATATGATGGTTATTCCAAATATTATGGATTCATCTGTACCTATCGGCGTGGATGATAGTAAAAATGTGGAATTAGAAAGATTTGGAGAGCCTGTTATTCCTTCTTTTGAGGTTCCTCATCATGCGGATATATGTGAAAGACTTAATGGCTTAGATAAAGAAAGTGCGGGAAGAACTAGTGGTAATGGTTTTTACTATTTAATGGGTGATGTGGCGAGATTACATTCTGCGATGCTTAGTTATGCACGTGATTTTATGATTGATAAGGGATTTACTTACTGCATTCCTCCATTTATGATTAGAAGTGATGTTGTAAATGGTGTTATGAGTTTTGAAGAAATGGATGCGATGATGTATAAGATTGAAGGCGAAGATTTATATTTGATTGGAACATCTGAACATTCTATGATTGGTAAATTCCAAGGTCAGATTATTAAAGAAGAAGAACTACCTATTACTCTAACCTCTTACTCACCTTGTTTTAGAAAAGAAGTAGGCGCTCACGGTATTGAAGAACGCGGACTTTATAGAGTTCATCAATTTGAAAAACAAGAGATGGTTGTTTTGTGCAAACCTGAAGATGGCATGAAATTTTATGATAAGATGTGGAAATATACGGTGGAATTTTTTAGAAGTTTAAATGTTCCAGTTAGAACTTTAGAGTGCTGCAGTGGTGATTTGGCTGATTTGAAGGTTAAGTCTTGCGATGTTGAGGCGTTTAGTCCTAGACAGAATAAGTATTTTGAAGTTGGTTCTTGTTCAATACTTGGTGATGCGCAAGCTAGAAGACTTGGTATTAGAATGAAAACTAAGAATGGTAATGAATATGTTACGACTTTAAATAATACTGTGCTTGCGACTCCTCGCGGACTTATTGCATTTTTGGAAAACAATGTAAATGAGGATGGTAGTGTTAATATACCAGAGGTATTAAGGCCTTATATGGGTGGAAAAGAAAAATTAGTTCCTAAAAGCTGATAATAACTTATCAGTTTTTTTGTATTTTAAAAGGAATTTCACCTTTCAAGTCGTATGTTAATTTATGAAAGGAGGAATTCCTATGTTTTATTTAATGGAACAATTTAGATTTATCATTTATGTAATTTGGGAATATTTTGATTATAAATCAAGATAGATGACTATCGCCATTTGTATAGTCGATTGTAATTCCGTCTTGAACATTGTAGATATAGACATTGAAACATACTTTATCACATTTATCTTCGACTGAACTAGCTTCTATTTGAACGCCACTAGCTAGTAGGTTATTATTTTCATAAATTGGAGTTACCCTATATAAAACATGATTATTAGTTTCATCTATATAGTTGGCGACTTCGTTTTCAAAGTCTAGCATAGCTCCGGTGTTCATTTGTCTTGTGCAGGTTATCAAGTTTTTTTCATTGGCGTTTTCACCAGTTAATTGGTAACCAATTAGATGACAACGATTATATAGATATTTTCCGCTTACAATATCATATTTAATGGTGTGCCAGCCAGTAGGTTTAATCATACCGATTGAACCTCTTTCTTCGGTTGGCATTGTTTCTTTACCAACTTTAGCAAAAGCTTGTCCAGCTCTATTTAAAGAATCTAAATCACTATATGATTCAAAGGTTTCTTTAGTATAATCTTCATCAGTGAAGTTTGGTTTATTATTATTTATTTGAATGTAAGCATTACCACTATACTCTGGAATGTTTTCTAATTTATATGTTTCTTCTTGTTTTATTAGTGGTTCAGTCATGAAGTTTTTGATTTCATTTTGATATGCGATACATAAAATTATAATTATTGTTAAAGTTGTTATAAATATATTTCTTTTTTGGGCTTTTTTACTTCTTCTTGCCATTATTTCGCCTCGGCCCAATTTTTACCATAATGAATGTCAATGGCTAGTGGTACAGATAACTCACAGACATTATCCATGATGTCGGTGACTATTTGATTAACTTTTTCTAATTCTTCTTTAGGAACATCAAAGATTAATTCGTCGTGAACTTGAATAATCATTTTGCTTTTTAAATTATTTTCTTTAAAGGCTTTATAAACTTTAACCATAGCTAATTTTATGATGTCAGCTGCTGAACCTTGGACTGGTGTATTTAATGCTATTCTTTCACCACTTTGTCTAATTGTATAGACTGTGTTTTTTAATTCTGGAATATTTCTTTTTCTATTGAACAATGTAGTAACATACCCTTTTTCTTTAGCGTGGGCAATACTACTTTCCATATATTCTTTAATACCTGGGTATGTTTCTAAATAAGTATCTATGAATTTTTTGGCTTCGGCAGGTCTAATACCGACATTTTCGGCGAGACCAAAGCTACTAATTCCATAAATGATTCCAAAGTTTACAGCTTTAGCTACTCTACGCATTTCACTAGTGACTAGTTCAAGGGGTACGTGAAAAATATCACTAGCAGTTTTTGTGTGGATATCTAATTTGTTATGGAAGGCTTCTTTTAAGGATTTGACATCGGCCATGTGCGCGAGCATCCTGAGTTCTATTTGTGAATAATCAGCGCCTAAAATGTAGTCATAGGTTGGAAGGAATGCCTTTCTAATGGATCTACCATAATCATCTCTAACGGGAATGTTTTGAAGGTTTGGTTCAATTGATGAAAGTCTACCGGTTCTAGTTAGATTTTGGGTATATATGGTATGGATTTTACCATCTTCACTAATTGTATTAATTAAGCCTTCGACGTATGTTCCATATATTTTAGATAGTTTGCGGTATTCTATTATTTGATTTATGATTGGGTGTTTATCTTTTAATTTTTTTAAAACGTCGATGGCTGTGGAATAACCATTTGCGGTTTTCTTTTTGTGTGGAAGATTTAGTTTTTCAAATAATACTTCACTTAACTGGCTTGGTGATGAGATATTAAATTCACAACCAGCATTATTATATATATCTTTAGTTAAAAGTTCTAATTTTATTTGAATGTCCTCACCCATATTTCTTAGAACGTCTTTATCTACTTTTACTCCAGTGAATTCCATATCAGCTAAGACTGTGGCTAGAGGTAGTTCAATTTCATTAAATAGGTATTCTACTTTTTCTTCTTTTATTTTATTTTGAAATAGCTCTTTAGTTTCGTAGATGAATTTAGCTCTATTTACACATTCTTTAGCAATTATTTCTTCATTAGGCTTTTTTAAGGTAGAGTTTTTACCATATATTTTTTCATAGAAGTTTATTTCATAGTCTACTTGGTTAGCTAGGTAGGCAATATCTTCTTTCATGTTGTAGTCTAGTAAGGCTCCAGCTATCATGGTATCAAAGGTAACGTTTTTTATTTCTACATTTTGCCATTTTAAAGCGACAATGGTTTTCTTTAAATCATAGGTGTATTTAGTGTTTTGGGTTAAAAATTTTGGATTTTGTTTTAGAATGTCTAATGGGATGAAATAAGCTACATTATCATTATAAACGCCCATGCCTAAAATTTCTGATTTATGATAGTTTTGGCCAAGTATTTCTAGATATATAGCTACATCGCTATCTATTTTGATATCATTTACATTATTTATTATTTGAATGTTTATTTCTTTTTTAGTTGTTTCCTTTTTTTGACTTTTTTTTAGAAAAGAATAGAACTCTAAATCTTCATATAGTTTGTTTAAATTTTCAGTATCATCGCCTAAATATTTAGTATCTTCGATGGTGATTTCCATTGGAACTTCTTTTACTATGGTGGCTAGATGATATGATTTATAAGCATTTTCTTTATCTGTTTCTAATTTTTCTTTTAATTTTCCTTTGATGTTATCTATATTTTCATAAATACCATCTAATGTTTTATATTCATGAAGGAGTTTTAAAGCGGTTTTTTCGCCTACTCCTTTGACACCTGGAATGTTATCAGAGGGATCACCCATTAGGGCTTTTAAATCAATAACATTTATAGGTTTTATGCCATAAGCTTCTTCAAATGTTTGTTCATTGTATCTGATATAGTCTTTTTGTTTTAAAAGTTTTATATCGACATCACTTGATATTAATTGAAGTAAGTCTTTATCACTACTGACAATAGTTCCGATAAAATCTGGGTCATCATCACA
>CALVRQ010000041.1 GCA_944358685.1 uncultured Bacilli bacterium | reverse complement strand
ATTACAATTTTCTTTTTTCTACTTTTTTTCATTTAACTCCCTACTTTCTATATATATTGTATCATAAATTACTTATTAAATTTTAATTTTATTATTAATTTATTTTGTTTTTTTGAAGCACTTATTTTACCATTTAATTGTTCGGTAAATTCTTTGGCGATGGCTAGACCTAAACCTGTATTACCTTTAGTTCGAGAGATGTCAACGGTATAGAATTCATCAAAGATTTTATTGGTATCTAAATTTTTATAAGTTAAATTATTTATAAAAGTTATTTCTACTGCATCTTTAATTTTTACACTAATATCTAAATTACTTATACTATGTTTATAGGCGTTTCTAATTAGGTTATCAAATATTCTTTCTAACATTATTTCGTTTGATTTGATGATGATTTTTTGTTTATTGGTTTTGAAATTGATTACTCTATTTTGATTAGAAAAATCTTCATAATGATTAGAAATAGATTTTTCTAGTGTAGCTATTAGGTTAACTTCTTCTATTTTTATATTTTCATTATTTGATATAATTTTAGAAAACTCAAAGAAGGAATCTATTAATTCTGATAATCGTTTCAACCTTTCTTCAACTATTTTTAGATTGTTTAATTTTTCTTTTTCAGCCATATCAGATTCTAATATTAAACTGACGTATCCTAAGGAAGATGTTAAAGGGGTACGTAAATCATGTGATATATTTCTAATCATTTTAGTGAAACTTGTATTTTTTCTTTCTAACTTACTTTCTTTATTTTTAATCTCAGTTAAATGAGTATTGATACATTCTACTAAATCACGAATGCCTTTTGATGCGAATTCAGTATGAACTAAGCTATTTGTTTTTCTAGATAAAACTAAATTTAATTCTTTTTTTATTCTTTTTAATTCTCTTTTCATACAAAAAAGATAGCAAACAAGAAATAAAATAATAATGACTAAGATTACTAATATTATTTCCATAAGCTCACTACCTTTCTACTTTATTTCTGTTTTTCTAAATACTCTATATCCAATAGTGTTGAATATTATAATATAGAATATAGCCAAAACTAAAGTTTTAAGTATGTATGTATTACTTGGATTTGATATTAAGTTACCGATAATATATTGAAATTCATAATTCAAAATGTTAGATCCATCAAAATGGAATAAAGTTGCTGCGCCCATAATAATGAACTGAATTACTATAATTAATGGTATTGTAATACTATTGAATGTTCCTGTTTTTTTAAAGCAAAAACCAATACATACTAACATGCTTATTATACCATATAAAATTGGCAACTGTATTATGGTTAGTTTTGTTATCTCTAAAAAACCGGCTGAAAATTCTTTTCCATTCATGATTAAATTAATGAGATAGCTACCATAATTATTTATTAAAACCAAAAATGTTCCGAGGCCTATACAAGTAATTAGTTTAGAAAAATAGTATTTCTTTCTTGATATAGCTGATGATAGTGTGTTTTTAGCTGTTGAATTAGATAAATCTGTAACTAACACAATTACTACAATGATTATAAAAAAGTAATAAAGATTTGCGTTGGCACCTAATTGTGCTTTATCTAAAGGGTATGCGCCATATTCTTTCATAAGGTTTCTTGTTTCAAAGATAGAATTTGTTTCATATACTTGTTTTAATATTTCTTCATCTTGAATTAATGGTTGTTCTTCTGATGAGGTTGTTATTCCAATATGACCTGGGCTCATAGAAAAGCAACTGACGGATGCTAGAAAAAGGATAAAAATAATGGCAATATAAATGGATTTTCCTTTAAAAACTCTATATAAATCAGATTTAATTATGTTTAACATTTTTTAGCACCTTCCTTTATTAATGAATTGAAATAATCTTCTAGGGAAATTCCTGATTCATAAATTCCCATTATATCAAGGCCGTTTGTTAGTAATGTTTTGTTTACTTTGGCAGAATTTTCTAAGTAATCGTATAGTCTTATTTCTGTGTTATCAATGACTTTATAGTTTGTAGTAGATAATTCTTTTTCTAATACGACTGTGGCTTTCTTTACATCTTTTGTTTTTATGACAAGGCATTTACTGCACTCTAAATCAAGTTCTTCTTTGTATACATCTTTTATGATTCTTCCCTGGTCTATAAAGCAAAAATGATTTGCAATTAAATATAATTCAGATAAAATATGACTAGATATTAAGATAGTTATTTTTTCTTCTTCATTTAACTTTTTTAATGTATCTCTTATTTCTTTAATACCAATTGGATCAAGTCCATTTATTGGTTCATCTAAAATAATAAAATCGGGGTTATCTAATATGGCAAAAGCAATACCTAATCTTTGTTTCATACCAAGAGAGAATTTTTTGAATTTTTTATTTTTTTCTTTAAATAGGTCTACTGTTTTTAAAACTTTATCAATTTGTTTTTCATTTACAATTCCTTTTTGAATAGAATAATATTTTAAATTTTGATAAGCTGTGAGGTTATCAAAAAAGGCTGGACTTTCAATTAAGCAACCAATTCTTCTTTTAGATTCGGTTAATTCTTCTTCACTACCAAATAAAGAAAAGCTTCCTTCTGTTTTATTTGTTAAAGTGGTTATTAATTTCATTAAGGTGGTTTTGCCGGCGCCATTTCTTCCGATAAGACCATAAATATCACCTTTTTGAATTGTGATATTTATGTTATCTAAGGCTATAAAATTTTTATATTTTTTAGTTAGATTATTTGTTTTTAAAATTATTTCACGCATATAATCATTCCTTTCAATTTGATTATACAAAAAAAGTGTTAAAAAAGTCTTAACACATTTCTTAAATTTTTATTAATCATTAAATTTATAACCGATACTCCATATTGTTTCAATATAGTCTTTATTGGGATTTATTTGTTTTAGTTTGTTTCTAATTTTACTTATATGAACATTTAGGGTGTTTTCATCGGCAGAGTTTTCATTATCCCAAACAGTATCAAATAAAGTGCTTTTGGTGACTACTCTTCCATTTTCCTGCATTAGTAGTTTTAAAATTTCAAATTCTATTTTAGATAAGTTTATGTTTATGTTTTTGCATGTTACAGTATAAGTTTTTTTATTGAGTTCAATATCTTTAGATTTAATAATTTCAGCTGAAATAGAGCTATTTTTATTTATGTGAACGTTGATTCTAGCTAAAAGTTCATCATTGTTAAATGGTTTGGTTACATAGTCATCGGCTCCTAGGCGGAATAAGTCTAATTTTTTATCAATATCGCCAATGGCACTGGTGATGATGACTGGTACATTTTTTATTTGTTTTAGCTCTTTGATGATGTCTTCACCATTTTTACCGGGAAGCATTAAGTCTAAAATTATTAAGTCAATATCTTTTCCATGGACAAGCAGAGCTTCAGTACCTGAATAAGCTGATTTTATATTATAATGATTGTTTTTTAAAACTGTTTCTAGCATTTCATGAATGTTTTGGTCATCTTCGACAATTAAAATAGTTTTCAAAGTGATCACCTTCTTATATATATTTACTTGCTTCTTTAATACTTAATTTATTCATTTGATCTTTATGTTTTTGAATAAAATCTTTTACCCACTTTGGATTTGTTTTAGAATAATCTCTTAAGCTCCACCCAATAGCTTTATTGATGAAAAATTCATTACTACCTAAATTATTAATAATTATTTGTTTTAATAGTTCGGTGTTGGTTTTTTCTTTTCTACCTAATTGGTGGTCGATAGCTAATCTTCTAAGCCAGAAATCTTCATCTTTAGACCATTTTAACATTAAGTCATCTACTTTTTTATCTTTTAGTCCAATATTACCGATAACTTTATCTAAAAAGTCAATGGTATCCCACCACTGTTTAGTTTTGGCATATTTTTTTATTTTTGGAATGTCATCATAAGTTAAGTAATCGTTTAGGGCTAATAAATAATCATATACTAAATATTGAAATTCACGGTGCGAATCATTATAACATTCGTCTAAGAAGTTCCAGTCGATTTTTTTATTTTTCTTTTCTTCTTTTAGAAAGTCTTTATAGATTGCCTTTCTTTTTGGAGTTTGAATACCGTAAAAATCAAATAAGTTACGCATATATTTTTTCATAGATATGGCTTGCTCTTGGTTTTCATTTTCTTCAAATTTTTGTTTTATAGTTATATATTTACTCATGCTATTGTTCCTTTCACATTCTTTTAAATTATACTAAAACATTAGATAAAAGTAAACTTTTCGTTTTAATTGGTTTGGTAAGTAGTAGTGAATATTTTAGGGTTTGTACAGTATTCCATGACAAATTTATTTTCTTTTTTACATATGATTACACC
>CALVRQ010000040.1 GCA_944358685.1 uncultured Bacilli bacterium | reverse complement strand
GAGTATTACGATAAAGAAAAGTTTTATCAATTGAGGGGGCTAGAAAAATGTCCTTTTATAGTAAAATATTCCATGTTGATACACTTTCTTGAACAAGAATATTGTATAACAAATAAGCACTTTGAGTTTATTTCTCTTAGTGCTTTTTATATTTATACAAAAAAGCGTGTCTAGAAATTTAATTTCCTAACATTCATTTTTTTATTTTTCATTATCACTCTTTAATTGAATTTTTTTAATTTCATCAAAAGTTTTATCTAATTCTGCTTTTTTCTTCATTTGCTTTTTAATTATTCTTTCAATGGACTCTTTGTATTTTTTCAAAAATAAATCTAAAAACTCTCTTTTTGTCCTATATTCTTCTGGTGCATTGATATTACATTGAAATTGTGGCTTTGGATTTATTCTAACAGTACTGCTTATATCTTTTAAAAACATTACATGAATAAATTCTCCATCATCAAATTGAATAAATTTAGTTTTTCCATCATCTGTCTCATCATATTCGAAGAAAACAAACACAAGATAGAAATGACCAGCTCGCATAAATTTGATCATTTTTGTGGGCGTACCTAAATCAGGATTACTATCTGCATAAGAGTGTTTTGATGCTTTTATATCACCCCAAATTAAATCATCAAAAATATAATCATCGTTATCACTTTTATAATTAAAACAAAAATCATATGGGTTTTTAGTATGTCCCTTTGGGGAACCTAAAGGCTTATAAATTCTTGTGTGGGGGTTCTTTTTTAAATAATCTACAAAACCATCTTCTAAATAATCACTTATTTCTGCACCACTTCTTGATTTAGCCGATATTGGCAACACAAAGTTGTATTGTTTTATAACATTGAAAAATATTTCTTTTAAATCACTTTTCATTTGTTCTTCAAATTCTCTCACTGTCATTTTTTACCTCTTTTCATTATAATTCCATATTCTTAATTTGCTTATTGTTGAAAAAAATTTAATTAGTTCTATTTGTTCTAAAATCCAAGCATATCTTCCAACATTATAATTACCAAAACTGTATTCTATAAATTTTTTTGTGATTCATTCACAAATTTTTCATTAATCAAAATACAATCTACTCAATTACATTTACATATTATATATCTATAGTTCATTTGTAATTAGTTTGCCAAATTTTCTATGGAATTAAATATAACTTTTTTTGTTTACAAACATGTATATATTTGATTTCTATAAGATATCCTCCACTTTCTAGTTTCTATAATCTTATATCATTTTAAAATTAATGTGGCCCATGGTTCAGTTAAACTAATTAACTTTATTATTATTTTTATATTTGCCTAAGTAGTTTTCAATATATTTTACTTCTTCTTTTGTTATATTATATATTGAATATACTAGCTTATTTAATTGAACTAAATTATTTTCTACATTACACTCCTTTAATAATTCTTCCACTATCGAAACAATGTTATTAAAATTTTTTTTATCAATATTAATCCTGATTTTTTTTAAATCAGAAATTTTTATTTGTGGTGTTTTGCCATTACCACCTCTTATAATATTATTAATTTTAGAATAAAAAGTAATTAAATCACTATTCAATATTCCACAAACATATTTAAGTTTATTTTTAGATTCACTATCTTTATTTTTATCACTTAAAATATAAATACTATTGTTGGCAGCAAAGGGTTTTTCCGTATATGTAGCAATAATCTCACTTGCACTTTGCCTAATGAATATTTTAGGGCTAAGATACATTTCTTTGTCCCCTAATGTTACTCTTTTTTTGTTTTTAACGCCTATTTTTTCAAGTTCTATTTTAAACTCCTCAGAAATTCGAAGTTGTTTTTCATAATCATATTCTAAATATAATTTATTCTTTGGTCTTCCAAATTTATTTTTTATTCCTTTAGAACCTTCTAAATAAGGGAATATAATATTATCGGTTTTTTTGTCCTTTTCAACAATAAATTCTTCAGTTCTACCAGTTAAAGCACAACAAGTTCTTAATGACTTCTTAGGGTAATAAAAATCTAATGTTGGAAAAGCCTCAATTTTTTCATTAATAATATTTTCTATCTTGTTTAGATCTGTTTTAATTTTATAAGTATCTTTGTCATTATACCATTTATCTTGCGATATAAAAATATGTTTTCTAGTTTTGTAATCTATCCACTTACACTTATGCTCTGTTGGATAAACAATATTCTCTTTTTGCAATTCAATTATGACTTGTCCACTTGCAACATTTTCAAATTCTGACAAATTAACAGTTATCGAATTTATAAGGCAATTTTCTAAAATATATTTTCTTAAATCTATAAATGCTGTTTCAAAAAAAGTTATGTCAATAATAAATATTAATCTTCCATGTTCCTTCAGTGATTTTATACCATTTTCTATAAAAAACATAATAGAGTTAAATTTGTTATTTCTTTTTTTATTTATTACAAAATCAAATTGATTAAACTTTTTTCTTTTTTCTTCTGTCATATTTCTACTTCTTTTTCCATAGTATGTAATATATGGTGGATTACCTATTATTAAATTGTTTTTATTTAATTCTGTATAATCAATAAAATTTTGACAAACTATATTCAATTTATTTAACTTTAAACTATTGCAATTTTTAACAACTTTTTTTATCAAATCTATAGTCTTAATTAAAATGTTTATTTCCGTCATCTTACAAGCAAATTCATCAATATCTATGGCATAAAAATTATTAAATATTATATCTAATTTTTCTTTGTCACTATATTTATTATTTTTTTTTAATCGTTCAATCATATTTGTTAAAAACAAACCTGAACCACAAGAAGGCTCTAGAATAATATCATTATTGTAGTTAGCTAAATCTAACATATAGTCAATAACATTATTTTCTCTAGTATAAAATTTCCCGTAATCCTTTTTTTGCTTCTTATTCAAAGTTGATTCATATAAATTTCCTAAAAAATCATCTTCATTTTCAAAGCTAAAAAAGTCTATATATTTTAATATGAAATTATCATCATAATTAAAATCATCATTTTCGAATATATATGGATAAACACTTTTTAATATATCATCCCCACTATCTGATTTATTTCTAATTTTGCTTATTAAATAAATTTTAGATATTATAAAAAATGGTTCAATAATAGTTTTATTTTTTATATATGAAACTAAATTTTCAAAATTTAATGTTTTCATATTAATTATCACCTAACTTTTTATTTATAATTATATCACATATAGCTAATATTTCCTATGAATTAACTTTTAAAATTTTTATATCATTACCTCATCTCTTTGATGTATTAAGTATATCACAAACATTCGTTCTTTTAAACAGTTTTTTTGCTTTTTACGGGAGCAAATTCCTAGTATATTAAAAATGACAAAATAAATTTTGTCATGCGTCCCCTAAAGGGGACATTTTTGTTATAAGTAAAGTATGAAACATGTAGACATAGTTAATTTTAATTCATGGGCAAAAAAGCATATAACCGATGATAGTAAATTTGATAAAGACGGATTTATTATTATGAAAAATAATTATAATTATGAATCCACTTTTGTAAAATTTCAATTGTTGCACTTCCTTATAAATAAAGAAAAGAACAAAAAAATGAGGCCAAATTAATGGCCTTTTCAGGGGGTTGGTTAGCTACTATATAGGTAATAAGTAGCTGGCATAGATTACCTTTACCTATGCATTAAAAGTATAATTTTTTTAGACTATAATGTCAATGATTTTTTTGTAGTTTTTGTACGCTTTACACATTTAATCTAAATTAGTGGACTCTTTTATTTGACTTTTTATATATTTATATTTTTCTAAATTATATTCAGAACTTTTTAAAAAGGTTTGGCTATCTTCTTTGGCTTTTAATAATAAATCATAATCATTTTTGATATCAGCTAGTTTGAAGTTCATATCTCCACTTTGTCTTACTCCAAATATATCGCCACCGCCTCTTAATTTAAAATCTTCTTCGCTGACTTTAAAGCCATCATTTGTTCTTGTTAATACTTCTAGTCTTTTAGTTTCTTTATCACTTATTAATATACAGTAACTTTCTAAGTCGTTTCTACCTACTCTACCTCTAAGTTGGTGCAAGGCAGAAAGACCGAAGCGATAACTATCAAATATAACAATCATGGTGGCGTTTGCTACATCGACACCAACTTCAATGACTGTAGTGCTTATTAATATTTGAATTTTGTTTTGTTTGAAATCATCCATAACTTCTTCTTTTTCTTTAGCGCTCATTTTACCATGCATGATACCAACATTACAAACTTTGCCAAATGCTCTTTTCATTTTTTCTTCTAGTTTATAGACATCTTCTAAGTCTATTTTGTCACTTTCTTCAATTAATGGTGCAATAACATATATTTGATGATGAGCTTTTATTTGGTCTAACATCATATATAAAACATCTTTGATTTCTTTATTAGTTTTAACGTATGTCTTAACAGGTTTTCGGCCACTAGGCATTGTTCTAATACTAGATATATCCATATCACCATATAAGGTTAAGGCATAGGTCCTAGGAATTGGGGTGGCACTCATATATAAAATATCTGGGGTTAGTCCTTTATTTTTTAGATTGCCTCTTTGGGTAACACCGAAACGGTGCTGTTCGTCGGTGATAACTAAGCCTAGGTTTTTATACGTGACATCTTCACTTATAAGGGCATGAGTACCTATGATTACATCGGCTTTTCCGCTTTCAATTGCTTGTTTAACTTCTTTTTTTTCTTTGGATTTTAGTTTGCCTGTTAATAGTATGACATTTAGGTTTGGAAAAAGTTTTTTAAAGTTTGTGAAGTGCTGTGATGCTAAAATTTCGGTTGGGGCCATTAGGGCTCCTTGATAACCTGATAAGTAATTAATGTATAAGGCAATAAAAGAAACTATGGTTTTACCACTTCCGACATCTCCTTGAAGAAGTCTATTCATTCTATTATTACTGATTAAATCATCATATATATCTTCAACTGATTTTAATTGGTCTTTCGTTAATTCGAATGGTAAATTATTTATCATTTCTAATACCTTTCCTTTTTCAACATTTCTAGAAAGACCATTGCTTTGTTTTTTTGATTTTTTTAAATAACTAATTTTCATCATGTACATAAATAATTCTTCATATTTTAATCTTGATAAAGCTTTTCTTAACGTTTCTTTATCTTTTGGAGTGTGAGCTATTTTTATAGCTTCTTCTTTACTTATAAAATGATATTTTTGAATAAGTGAATCCGGAATATTATCTAATGATTTTACTTTACCTAAGACTGATTTAATTATTTTGGATATTTTAGAACTACTGATTTTAAATGATGAATGATAGATTGGTTCAATTAATGTTTTTTCAATAAGTCCAAATTTAATATCACTAGCAATTATACTATTATTTTTTTGATTATATTTTCCAATGATGGTCACGGTATTGCCAATATTTAATTTATCTTTTAAAAAGGCACGGTTAAAAATAGTAATATTGGTAATAAAATCACCAGTGTTTAAATGAAAACTCATTTTATTTAACTTGCGGTTAAAGTGAATGATGATTGGCTTATTTTCGATGATACCTCCAATGACAATTTTGTCGCCATCATTTAATTTTTTTATATCAGTATTTTCAATTATTTCATATCTAAAAGGATAATAATTTATCAAATCTTGCACATTATATATTCCAAGTTCATTTAAGTATTTGATGGTTGTTTTACCTATTCCTTTGATATCTTCTAAGTTCATGTTTGCCCTCCTTTTTTTATTTTTTTGGAAAAATCTCTTGACATATTTTAATTTTCTGATATTATATATAGCACCAATTCAATTTTAGTTGAATTGGCGCTAGTGTAAACTAGCCAGCCCCTTTTTATTCTTTTATTTGGAACAGTCCTTCAGGGGGAACTGTTCCTTTTTTACCTAAATATTAATAGCTTACTTCATGTTCTATCTATATTAATTATACAAGATTTTTTGAAATTTTCCTTTTTTTGTGAAAAAAATCTAGAATTTTCTAGACTTTTTTTATTTACCTCACAATGTCGATGATTAATTTTGGATTATCTACTTCATTTTCACTGAATTTAAAGCATGATAAAACTTCTTCTTCAGTGATTTCTTTTTCATTATATAATATGGTTACTAAAGGCTCGCCTTTTTGGACATAATCGCCAACTTTATAGTTTAAAATTAGTCCGACCGACAAATCAATTTCTTCATCTTTAGTGAGTCTACCAGCACCTAGTTTTCTAGCTAATTTACCTATTTCTAAGGCATCAATGAAAGATATATATCCGTCTTTTTTTGATGAGATTACTTTGGTGTGTTTAGCTAAAGGAATATTATTAATATCTCCACCTTGAGCTTTAACCCATTCGAGCATTTTTTTATAACCTTGACCGTTATACAAGTTTTCTTTAACTTTGGTTTCAGCTTCTACTTCAGATATATTTAAACCCATAGAAGTCATTAATGTTCCTAATTTAATAACTAAATTTGTTAAATCTTTTGGGCCGTCACCTTTTAAAGTGTTTATAGCTTCAATTACTTCGATAGAATTTCCAACTGCATATCCTAGTGGCTCGTCCATATTTGTTAAAACGCATGCTGTTTGTTTATTATTATTTTTACCAATGGTAACCATTAGATTTGCTAGTTGTTTAGCTTCTTCTAGGCTATTTACTAAGGCGCCACTACCTACTTTTAAATCAATGACAATGTTAGAAGCACCACTAGCTAATTTTTTACTCATTATACTTGAGGCAATTAATGGGACTGAATCAACGGTGCCAGTAACATCCCTTAGAGCGTATACCTTTTTGTCAGCTGGAACTAAGTTGCCCATTCCACCTACTAAAGCAATACCGATTTTTGAAACTTGCTCTTTAAACTTTTCTAATGGCATAGATGTTTGAAAGCCTTTGATTGATTCTAATTTGTCGATAGTACCTCCAGTGTGTCCTAAACCTCGACCGCTCATTTTTGCTACTTTAACACCCAAAGATGCAACGAGAGGTGCTAAAACGATAGTTGTTTTATCACCAACTCCACCAGTTGAATGTTTATCAGTTATGTTATCAAAACCTAAATTTAAGATTTCGCCGCTATGAAGCATAATATCAGTTAAATTAATCGTTTCTTCTTCTGATAGTCCAAGTAAATCTATTTCGGTTAAAAAAGCAGACATTTGATAATCTTTTATTCGGCCATCTAAATATCCATCTATTACAAATTGCAATTCTTCTTTTGTTAGTTTTTCGTTTTTTTCTTTTTTATCAATTATATCTAATATATCCATAAATACCTCCCTAATTATATTTTACTAAATTTTGCCAAAAAGAAAAATAGTTTTTTTAACTATTTTAAACGTATATTTATTAATTTAACTGTTCGTTTTGTGTCATCACAAAGCCGTCTATAAAGAGTTGGATATAATTTTATTTCATTTAATATTTGCATATCTTTACTTGAAATTCGTGCTTTGTATTCTTCATTTTCGGCGATGATACTAACTGGTTGGTCTAATCCTAATAATAAATCTATTGGTAAGTTCAACACTTCACTTAGTTTTAAAAGATGATCTAATGTAGGATTGCGGCCATCGCGTTCAAAGTAATTTATTGATGATTTAGAAACACCAATTAAGTCTCCTAACTCTTTTTGGGTTAGTCCTTGTTTTTTTCTTGCTTTTTTTATCTCTGTGCCTAACATAATCTATCACCATACCATGAATTATAACAAGATATGATGTTTATTACAGTTAAATCCACCTGTAGTTAACTATCTATTTCTGGTATTAACTTTTTAAGGTTACTACTGATAAGGTGAATGTTGCGTTCTGGGTCTTTGAGTAAGATTTTATAAAGTGTAGGATTATCTTTGATGTTTGATAATATTTTTAAATCTTCTTTAGATAATCTGACTTGATATTCTTCTCCATCATGAACAGTGACTTCACGGCCTAGCACTTCATCAGCACTAATGTTTAAAATATCTAGTATTTTTCTAAATATTGGCCAACGCGGAGTTCTCTTATTTGATTCATATTGTGAAATTTCTGCGGCTTTAATGCCAAGCATGTTGGCAAGTTGTTCTTGTGTTAAATTTGCTTTCTTTCTTGCTTCTCTTAATCTTTGTCCTGCTACCATATAATCGTTATCCTTTCGTTAACTAGAATTATATCAACATTTAGCAAACATTACATCTTTTCTAACTTTATGTTAGAATTTTCTTGAAATTAACTTGAAGTTAATATATAATTAATATGTAAACACAATTATTTTAACTTGTGGGAGGTGTCGAAAATGAACGAATTAAAGGCTATGCGTATAAAAAATAAGTTTACTTGTGAGTATATGGCAAACCATTTAAAAATTAGTAAGCCTTTCTACTGGCAAATTGAGAATGGTAAGAGACGCCTTTCTTATAAAATGGCGGTTAAAATTGCCAATGTTTTTGGCTGTAGGCCTGATGACATATTTTATGAGGAGTTTAAAAATGAAGAATAGAAAAAGACTGTTATGTGGTTCAATTAACAGTCTTTTGTATAGGAGTGTATTTTATAGGGATTTTATCGTGCATTATTTTTTTGACGACAAAAATGTAATTTTTTCAACGATAACTTCGGTAATATATTTGCGTCCATGTTCAGTATCATAATTATAGGTTTCAACTCTCCCTTTGATACCAACAAGGTCGCCTTTTTTACAGTAATCACTTGTTCTTTGAGCAATTCCTTGCCATAGTTTACAATATATGAAATCGGTTTCATATTCACCTGCTGAATTTTTATAGGCTCTTGGTACTGCTAAAACCATTTGGACTATTTTTTTACCGGTTTCGGTTTCGTACAATTCTGGGTCGCTTGCTAAACGGCCAACTAAAACTATTTGGTTCAACATAGTTCCCTCCTTTCGATTTGGTACTATACACGTTATTTGTTTTTTTATCAAAAGCCTAAAATCCGAATTTGGAGGAGCTTTTTGTACGAATTTTGGAAATTTGTCTATAGAAATTCAGGTTTTGGATAGGTTAAAAGTTTACAAAATAGAAAAACACAAGTTTTTTAACATTTTAGTTCAACTTGTGTTTTTTTTGCTTTTCCGGTTTGATAATCAATAGTGACATTAGCGAATGTTTTAGTTTTGTCACATTTTTCCAACCCTTTTAAATCATATTCTTCGCCATTTTGATTAGCTTCTTCTAAATCTTTTAACGTTACTTTATAACTATTGGCGCTATCGTTAGCGCTTACATATTTTTCAAAGTAATCACTACTAGCAGTGGCTACTTTTTTTTCTAAGTCATTAGTTTGATTTTCTGTGTCTTTAAAATAGAAAAAGCCAATTGCAGCAACAACAATGATTAAAATTAATAAGATTAAAACGATTATTTTATTTTTCATATTATCCCCTTCTACTAAAAATAATTTTTTAATAATGCATTTAATTCAACAGCATATTCCATTGGTAAGTTTTCTCTAAATTCATCAATAAAACCAATGATTAAAAGTTCTTTTGCTTTTTCTTCATCTAGACCCCTACTCATTAAATAGAACAGTTTTTCTTCATCTAATTTAGATACTGTAGCTTCATGTTCAAGGTAAGATGAATGGTTTTCGACGATGTTTTTTGGTATTGTATCACTTTTGGATTTATTGTCTAATATTATTGTATCACATTTAATTGTACTTTTGGAGTTAGTGGCTTTTTTTGCTATTTTAACAGTTCCACGATAGTTACTTATGCCACCGTTTGCGGCTATTGATTTACTGATGATGTTACTGGTAGTATTTGGGGCAAGATGAATCATTTTGGCACCAGCATCTTGAATTTGGTCTTTAGAAGCAACGGCTATAGAGATACAGTTTCCATTAGCACCTTTACCTTTTAATATACAAGATGGATATTTCATATTGGTTTTAGAACCGATATTGCCATCTATCCATTCCATGGTTCCGTTTTCTTCAATGATAGCTCTTTTTGTAACTAGATTGTAGATGTTATTTGCCCAATTTTGAATAGTTGTATATCTACAACTAGCGTTTTTTCCAACATATATTTCGACTACAGCGGCGTGCAGAGAACTCGACGTATGATAAACGGCTGTACAACCTTCCATATAATGAATATGGCTATCATCATCAACAATGATTAGTGTTCTTTCAAATTGTCCCATATTTTTTGTATTTAATCTGAAGTAACTTTGAAGTGGTCTCTCAATGGTGACACCTTTTGGAACATATATAAATGTTCCCCCACTCCAAACAGCTCCGTTTAAGGCAGTATATTTATTTTCGTCATATTTTACTAGATGATTAAAGTATTTTTTAAATATGTCTTGATGATTTTTTAGAGCATCATCAGTACTACAGAAGATAACACCCTTTTCCTCTAGTTCTTTAATCATACTATGATAGACGACTTCACTTTCATATTGCGCTCCAACACCGTTTAAGTATTTTTTTTCGGCATCAATTAGCCCTACTTCATCAAAGGTTTCTTTGATTGGACACGCAACATTATCCCAATTTGTTTCAACTTTATCTGTTACTTTTTTATAATAATTTATTTTATCAAAATCTATTTTTAATTCTGGTCCAAAGTTTGGATTAGGTATTTCTTTAAAGGCTTTATAGGCTTTTAACCGAAAATCGGTCATCCATTTTGGCTCTTGTTTTAATTTAGATATTTCTTTTATTTTATCTTCATCTAATCCAAGTTCTTTACTCACTGTAATCACCTAATAATATTATACTAAATTTCGAGAACAAAAGTCAAAATAAATTTTGACTTAGCTTACCTCACGGTAAGCTCTTTCTACTTCACAGGAACCTTAGGTCCCTCCATAGACCAATATCGGATAGTCGCTACCCTACTTTTTTATTTTGTCAAAATTTAGCATTTGTTTTATTTTTCATTATATAATAGATTAACTATTCATTCTTAATGTTTGTTTAAATTAACCCTTAATATTTTCACCTCATTTCTTTGATATGTTCAGTATATCGCAAACATTTGTTCTTGTAAAAAGTTTTTTACAAAGCAAATTTTTAGTATATAAAAATAAAAAGCTATTTTTCATTTAGCTTTTCATTATCTTTTAATTTATTTAATATTTTTTCAATGCCCCACCATGATAACAATGCACATTTTTTGCGATTTGGATTTTTATATATGTCATCATATACAATGGCTTCTTCTAAAATTTCTTTGTCATATGGTTTTTCATCAAGCATGTTTAAAAAGTTTTGAAGAATATTTTCGGCTTGTTCCTTAGTCTTACCGATTAAGACCGTAGTCATGATAGACGCAGATGAAATGCATATGGCACAGGCTTCACCATCAAATCTAATATCTTTAATGATGTCATTTTCAATTTTGACTTCTAAGTTTAGCTCATCTATACAACTTTCATTATTCATGTTTGTTTTTAAATATGAATCATTATTTAATAGTCCTTTGTTTTTTGGATTTTGATAGTTTTCTAGAATTATTTCCCTTTTTATATTATTGTCCATTTATATCACCTTCATTTTCTCCGTAAACTGTTTCATCTAATTCAAAGTAAAAGTTTCTTAGCTGTTCAAATGAGCAAAAGAATATGGTTGGAAGGTTTAGTGTTGCTTTTTCTTTTAGAGTTTTTATGACATCTTCAATGTTATCAGATTTTTTTGTGTTTAGTTTGTTTATTTGTTTATCTTTATAAATTGATATACCACACTTACCTTGACTATATAATGTCTCATTGGTGGCAAATAAAATATCTGCTTCGATGATGCTGCTTATAATTTTAGCAATATTATAGATTGTGTTCATGAGTGTTAGGTTATGGGTTTGTCTTTCAATTTTTGTTTCTTCAACAATTTCTTTTATTCTGGTAAATAGTTGGTCATCATCTTTACTTTCACATGATAATTCGGCATATATTTTTCCGTGGTGAGATCTTATATTAAATTCACTATTTGGAATTTCTAAAGTGAGGTCGATTAACCTACCTATGGTATTTAGGTGGGCATGGTCTAAAGTTAAAATTATATAAGCAACTTTATTTTTTCCATGACCTTTGCTAGCTAAGGTTGGTGTGATTCCATTATTATAGCACGTATGCAATAACAATTCCAGTGAGCGTGAATCTTCGGCCATATCGTGAAAGTAGATTGATCTTTCGTTTGAATCTTGAATATTTATATTTTTAATCATAAATAAGTCTCCTTTTATCTTCTTTTGGTTTTGTTATAAAATTCATTTAATTTGAGATATAACAATTTTAAATCTTCGTTTGAACAATAATATTTAGCAAATTCTATTGTTTGATTGCTTTTAAGAATAGAATTTATATCCATATTTTTTAAATCATAAGGGTCTTCATTTTGAAAGATTAAGGTTTCACATATGTTTTTATTTTTTAGTTTTTGAGTAAATATTGTTTCTATATAAAAGTTGTTTTCTAAAGCAATTTTAGATAATTTATAGGCATTATTAATCCATGAATTTTCTGATTGTGGTCTTTGTGTATAGATGTTTGTCATCAGGTCACATATACTTTGAAATGTATAATCAGCGTTTATGGCTGGGACGCGAATATCAGCAGTGATGATTTGACTCATATTTTGAATATTAAATTCACTACCATTTATGTTTAAAATTTGGTTTAATAATGTTTGAAAAAATGGCAATGTATGGGGTTCTACTTTAAATTTGATGTAGGCATCTTTATCTTTATTATGGCCACGACAACAAGCAATAGTTTCAATGTGATTTTCATATAGAAGATTCAATAATTTTTCTAAAGTTGATGAACCTTCAGCAAAGTCGTGAAAGGCTTTTCCTTTATTTTCGATGGTGTTGATATCGAGAATTTGTCCGTTATTATAATTCACTTTATCACTATCCTTTGTTTGTTGGAATATTTTATATTTAACATCATATAGTTTTAATATAAAGGAGGAAATAAACATGGAAACACTTAAAGTACGCGCTAAAAGCAATCCTAATTCAGTGGCTGGAGCTTTAGCTAATGTTTTTCGCGAGAAAGGAACTGTTGAAATTCAAGCAATTGGAGCTGGAGCTTTGAATCAAGCTATTAAGGCAGTCGCAATTGCAAGAGGCTTTGTTGCTCCTAGCGGGAAAAATTTAATATGCATACCTGCTTTTACCGATATTATTATCGACGGTGAGGAGCGAACTGCAATTAAACTTATTGTTGAATCAAGATAGCTTGGCTATCTTTTTTTCTATATCAAGTATATCATATTTCGGCTTTGATGAGTGATATTACGACAAATGTTGACACATTTTTATTGTTTTTATATCAATCAAAAACCACCATGAATATTTTGTGGCGGTTTTTGATTATTTAGTTTAACTTTTTTAATCTTAAAGTATTTAAAATAACAGTAATGCTACTAAAGACCATGGCTAAGCTAGCAATCATTGGAGTAACTGTAATACCAATAGGTTTTAACACTCCTATGGCGATGGGAATCATAATAAGGTTATAGAAAAAGGCCCAGAAAAGATTTTGTTTAATGATTTTAAATGTTTTTTTACTAATGTTGATTAGTTTTAAAATACTGTTTAAATTATTTTGTGTTAAAAGGACGTCCGACGAATCAATTGCAATGTCAGTGGCTCCATGAATACTGACGCCGATATCGCTTAATGATAGAGCTGGAGAATCGTTGATACCGTCTCCACACATCATGATGTATTTGTTTTCACTTTTCAACTTTTTAATAACCTTAGCTTTTTCAGATGGAACAACATTACTATAAACTATGGTTATGCCTAATTCTTTGGCAATCTTACTAGCTGTTTTTGCATTATCACCTGTAAGCATAACGGTAGTAATATCTTGACTTTGTAATTTTTTAATTACATTTTTGACATTTTCTCTAATGATATCATCAACTCCGATTAAAGCAATAATTTCATTATTTTTTATGACATATATTATTGAATTACCATTTGATGTTAGTGCGTTTTCATCATCGGTGTGAGTGTTTTCAATATTATATTTATTTAATAATTTAGAGTTTCCAAGCATTATTTCTTCAGTTTCTACTTTGCCTTTAATACCAAAGCCTGAAATGTTTTCAAAATCTGATACTTCTAATGGTTTTACGTTATTTTCAGACATATAATTTTCAAAAGCTTTACTGATTGGATGGCTTGACTTAGCTTCAAGGCTACTGACTAATTGCAATAATTTTTTATCGTCTAAATTACTATAGTTCATAACTTTAGAAATCTTTAATTTACCATAGGTTAAAGTTCCAGTTTTATCAAAGATGATAGTATCAACTTTTTGAACATTTTCTAATATTTCACTTTTCTTAATCAAGATACCTTCTTTAGCACATAGTCCACTACTCACAACGATAGCTAGTGGTGTTGCTAAACCTAGGCTGCAAGGACACGCAATAACTAAAATGGTAACAAATGTTGTTAATGACTCACTTAAATCTTTTGTAATAATTAAATATAATGTTAACGTGATGAAGGCTATTAATATGACAATTGGAACAAAGATGCCAGATACTTTATCGGCTATTTTAGAAATAGGAGCTTTAGTATTACTCGCTTCGATAACTAATCTAACAATTTCGGATATAGTTGAATCTTTACCAATCTTTTCAGCTTTATATTCGATGTATCCATCATAGTTTAGACTACCCGCTAGAACTTTAGCGCCGACAGTTTTATTGACGGGTTTACTTTCACCGGTTATAAATGAGTCATCAAAATGAGCTTTACCATAGATTATTTCGCCATCGACAGCTATTTTTTCACCAGCTTTACAAATGACGATATCACCTTTCTTGATTTCATCTAAAGTTACTTCTTTATATTCGTCATTTTTCTTTATTATGGCTTTAGTTGGAGTTATGGTTACCAACTTTTGAATGGCTTCTTTGGTTTTATCTTTACTTATTCCATCTATGAATCTTCCTAATTTTATAAAGTAAATAACAATGGCCGATGATTCAAAATATAAATTCATTACGGCATCATGATTACCTTTGCAGACTAGATACATATTATAAAGACTATATAAGAAACTGGTTATAACACCAATTCCAACTAAGGTATCCATATTAGGAGTTTTGTGAATTAAGTTTTTATAACCGTTTTTGATAATATCAAATCCATAGATTAAGAAGGCTATAGTTAATAAAAGTAAAGTAATCATATATGGGTATATGTGTTTATGCGGATCTAAATAAGGAATGGATGGCAAGTTTAACATGTGGCCCATTGAGATATACATTAAGATGATGGCTAGAATAGTAAAGATGATTAGTTTTGTTTTTTCATTTTTATTTTTAGTTTCAAATTTTATTTCTTTAAATTCACCTAAGCTTTTGAAACCAGCTTTTTTGACAAATATTTCTAGTTTTGGAATATCTAATATTTTTTCGTCATAATCAATGGTGGCACTAGCCATGACTAAATTAACTGAGGCATTATATATGCCGTTTTGTTTGTTTAGATATTTTTCTAGACCATTTGAACAAGCTGAGCAAGTCATGCCATCGATAGATAAAATTATTCTTTTCACAATTTCACCTACTCTACTACTTTAAAGTCTAAATCTTCGATGGCTTCTTTTAAAATGATTATGTCGATATCTTTATTTAATGTAATTTTAACGTTTTTGTCCGTGTGACTGGCTTTAGCGTTTTTGACACCATCAATTTCCATTAAAACATTTTGAATACGTCTCTCACACCCTTCACAAGTCATTCCTTCTACTTTTAATTCTATTTCTTTCATATACATTTCCTTTCTAATTATTAAATTTTTTGAACAGATTTACTACTTCATCAACGGCATCTAAACTTCCCTTTTGTAAGCCTTTGGTGATGCATGTGCGCAAATGAGAGTCTAAAAGTTCGTTTGACAAACTTTGAACAGAGTTTTTAATAGCAGATAATTGAATTAAGATGTCATTACAATAAGAATCTTCTTCAATCATCTTTTTGACTCCATTTACTTGAC
>CALVRQ010000039.1 GCA_944358685.1 uncultured Bacilli bacterium | reverse complement strand
TGCAGTCAGGCCCGCTATAACTCTTTCTTCTAAAGTCCAAATCACGGGGGGGACAGGAACAGAGTCAGATCCATATATTTTGAGTTAAGTATAAAACAGTCGGTAGAACAATTTCGCAAACTCCTATAGGAGTTTGGTAGCGGGGCGAAGCCCCGCATAAAATAGGCAACTTTAATTTTAATACTTATTAATTTGAAGTTATTATAAATGTTAATATAGAAACTGATAAAAATGTTAAAGTTAAAATCTGATAAAAAAGCTCATTTAGAGCTTTTTTGCATGAACGACAAGTCTTTGATTATCACCGTGGCAGGTTGATAAGGTTAGTATTTTATCGGTGTTTGATACTTTAACATTAAAGTTATATATGCTTCTTTTGGTTATCATATTTATAAAATTTGAAAATTCATTGTTTTGGAATGCTGTTTTTAAGTAATCACTGGTTGTATCTATTTTATAAATAGAAAAAATTTGCCAAGTTGATGATTCTGTTTCTGTATTAAAAGTAATTTTTTGATTACTTTTATTGGTGTACCATTTTCTATATAGGACTTTATATAGATTTCCGAACATGACTCCACCACTATCATGACCATAAATGATAGTGTTTTGTCCTAGAGTAGGGGTAGTGTTTCGATAGTCCATGAATAACCAACCATAATGATTATTATTATTTTCAAAGTCTTTATTTAAGTAATAGTCATTATCAGAGTGTTTGACTATAGGGTAGTCGATATTGGTGTTTTTGACTGTAAGCCAACCAACGGTTTCTTGGTTTATTTTTTTTAGTTCAGAAAACATTTTAGAGTATTCTTTATTATAGGTGGTAATAATTTTTGGGGTTTCTGTTTGTTCGTTATTATCTTCTTGGGTTTCTTCTTGAATAGTTATTTCTGGTTTATATTTTTTTATATCTTTAGAGAGATTTTGTGATTTGTTTTGATCGATAAAAAACATTGAAAAATATATTATAGTTCCTAAAATAATTAAAATTAATAGAATTTTGATAATATTTAAGATTATTTGTTTTCTTTTATTTTTTTGAATATATTCAGGTGAGTAGATGATTTTGATTTTTACTTTTTTGTATTGTTTTTTTAATTGTTTTAGTTTTTTATAATCTTTTAAAATGTCTTCGTTGTGTTCGTGAATATATATTACAATGTCATAGCGTTTTTTTTCATCAATAAGTTTTACAGTTTGTTCGGTTAATTCGTAGTTATAATTTTCAATATCATAATGTTTCTCTTTTGGTTTCATGTTTATGGCTCCTTTATATTTAATAATAGCATATTTTGTAGTTAATTGTAAATGTTGGAATTTGATAAAAATATGTTGCGTTTGTGAATTTTATATGATATATTTAAGGTGTGAAAGGATGGAGAGAGAATGAGAAAACTAAAAATGTTTGGGTTTACATTAATGGCAATGCTTGTTGGAATTGTTAGTACTAGTGCTTTAGAGCTAGGTAATTCTATTAGTGCGGATGGAAAATTAAGTTATACTAAAAGTGCGGATGAAACATTTGCTTATCAAGTAATTAGAATTACACAGGAAGAATGGAATACTGTAAGTAATGATGTACAAACTAGTTTAAAATTACTTGAAGATAGTACAAAGCAATTAGAAAAAGATTATAATTCATATGTGAATGCTATTAATATTTATAATGATTCTGTTAAGGCATATGAAGATAATCCTACAGATGAAAATAAAACTATTATGGAAATGGCAGAAGCTGATATGAATGCTTTTGAAAGTTATATGATGCAGACTTTAGAAATATTAAAAACAAATATGACATCTACTATGAATTTTATTCAGAAAGTAGCTCCATATACAGTTGATAGTATGACTAAAGTTGAAAGTGCTGAAACTACAGGAGAAATTGCTATTGATATGACTGATGCTTCAGAAGATGATGTATTTATTGTATGGCTTCAATCAGATGAATATAGTGAATTTTCTAAGGATAATGTTCTTATAGGTGATGTCTATACTAAGGATGGTGCTTTGACACCTGTAATTCCTGATGATATAGAAGTTCCAACAGTTAATCCATCAACTCCAGATGTTTCAAAAGAAGAAATTAAAAACCCAAAAACTGGTGTTAGTATGCCGGTAGCTCTAGGATTTAGTGTAGTTGCTTTAGCTGGAGCAGGAATGTTCATCGTTTGTAAAAAACAATTATTTAAACAATTATAAGGCTTTTTAGCCTTTTTATTTTTTACTATGAATTTGCTTTGTAAAATATATTTAGAAATAGTTTGAATTTTGAAAAATTATGTGTTATTATTAGAATAAGGAGGGATAAGGAAATGAGAAAATTAAGAATGTTTGGGTTTGCATTTATGGCAATGTTTGTCGGAATTATGAGTACTCATGCTTTTACTTTGACATCTTCAGGTAGTGATGTTACTTTTAAAAAAGAAAATGAGAATGAGAAGTTTTCTTATGAAGTAGTTAAAATCGAAAGCAGTAATTGGTCAGAGGAAAAACAAACTGAATTAGATTTGTATGTTCAACAGTTTAATACTTATTCTAATGCATTAAGTGTTTCAGCTAATCAATATCCTAATGATTTAGCAGACTATGATAGTGCTTTAAAGGCATATAATGCTAGTGCTACTGATGAAAATAAGGAAGCTTTAGAATTTGCTAGAACAAAATTAGAAAATCGTGTGAATGATATTGATTCTACAAAATCAAGTATCAAATCTGTTGTTACTGATATGAGCAATCTTCTAGGTTGGGATTTATTTAAAGGTGAATCATTAATTACACCATCAGAAGTAGAAGGAAAAATTGATTTAGGTGATCCTTATGATCCTGCAGCTATTTATGTTGTTTATGTAAAAAATGATTGCTTTGCAGCATTTAATAGTTTTAGTGTAATGCCATTTGCAGCATATAAAAATGGAGATAATCTTTTAGGTGACATTAATCCTGATAATATTCCATTACTTGATGATGAGTTCAAATTCCCAGATGATGTGCCTACTACAGATGAAGATAAAAAAGATAATACGAGTACTACTGACAAAAAAGATGATGTTAAGAACCCAAAAACTGGTGTTAGTGTGCCAGTGGCTCTAGGATTTAGTGTAGTTGCTTTAGCCGGAGCAGGAATGTTCATCGTTTGCAAAAAACAATTATTTAAACAATTATAAGGCTTTAAAGCCTTTTTCTTTTTTTGGAATTTTATAGTGTTGTCATTATTATGATAAATTATCTATAAAAAAGTAGAAAAGATATTGTCAAATATGAATAAATATGATAACATTATATTGTTCGTGTTGATTATGGCGAGATAGCTCAGTTGGCTAGAGCATACGGTTCATACCCGTAGGGTCGAGGGTTCGAATCCCCCTCTCGCTACCAATATGTATTTAACTAGATATTAATATCTAGTTTTTATTTTGCTAGGAATTTGTTCTGTAATAGTAAAAATTTTTAAAGTGATAAATACAAAAAGTTGGTAATTAAATCCGTTAAAGATTAAAAATATAGTGTGTTTAATAATCAACTGCAACGGATATAAATGTTAATATAGAAGCTGATAAAAATGTTAAAGTTAAAAAATATAATTTAGATAATTAAAAACCTATAAAGATTAAATACACTTTATAGGTTTAAGGATTATTTTCTTTTTTGAAAACTTTTAATATAAGTATTCATATCATCATTTGCATAATATGGGAAACTACTCAAGACAATACATTTGGCAGTAGGAACATTAGAATCTATTAACATACCTAAAATATTGCTTGCTGCATTTCTATCAATAGTAAATGTTTCGCCTGTTTTAGTTTGATAACTATATATAGTAGGGAATCTATAAGCTGTACTTGGAGTAAATTCTCTTTCTACATCATATTTACTTAACCAGTTACCATTTTCTCTAATTTGGGCAGTAGCATTTAAAATATTTTCTAATTTGCCGTTATAAAATGAATTTGAAAATTTTCTGATGGTAGTTATTTGTTGGTTATTAATAAATTCTCCGATGATATGTGCTAATTTTTCATTTTGTATTGTATAATTTTTGGCTAAATAATCATATAATTCTGTTATATCTTCAGAGTTTTGACTCCAATATTTATAAGCAAAATTAACTTGTTGAACTCTGTTTAATTTTTTGTGTTTAGGTATAACGGATTTATTAATTAAATCACAAACTTCTTCTATTTTCACAATTTTATTATCTTCCATTTATTTTCACTCCTTTTTTGGATTTTATTGTTTTGACATATTCTTCAAATGAACCTTTTGCCACATAACTATAAGCACCTTCAACAATACATCTTGCAGGGATAATGCCTTGCTCTATAATTGCTAGTTTTACTTTAGTAGATAAATCTTTATCAAATTTAATAGGATTATTATTAGAATCTAAATATATGTGATATGAAGGATGTTTTGTTTTTGTTTCCTCAAATATAGCGGTTTCATCAAAACGTTCTAGCCAATTTTGGTGATTATATTCACTGATTAAAGTTTTGATGCTTAAGTTGTGCATTTTTAATTGGTCAAAAAAGCTTTGTGATAAAGTTTGAGTATATTGAGATGTGTTTGGATATGGTTTTAATAATTTGCTTTTAATTATAAATTTTATAATACTTCTTGTTAAAGTTTCGTTGTCTTTTGGAATATTGATTAAAATATCCAATAAACTAACATCTCCCATAAGATTATAAAAATCATAAGCAAAAGCGATTTTATCTGATTGCGTTAATTTAAGTTGTGTTTTATGTTGATGATTACCATGGTTAATTAATTGTTTATTTGTTGTTTCGATTAATTTTTGTAATTCATGTAATTTTTTTGTTTCAATATTTGTCATATATATTTCCTTTCTTTGTCTTTAAAGTTTTATTAGCAAAAAAAGACATGGTTTATTATAACATGGTTTTTTTAAATGTCAAATTTACGTTATAGTTTGATAGTATAAAATAGTTTTGAAATTAAGTGTATAGGAAACTATATAAAAACAATAATTTTTTAAGTTTAGGGTGATAAAATAAAAGAATATAAGATAGCAGAAAAAAAGGTGCGAATGCCAAATTAAACTAATACCATCACTTTTTAAAGAATCTTTATTAAAAAAATTTATAGCGGAAGTGGTTATTTAAAATTGATAGTTAAATATGATTATAATGGTATAAGCTAATATAATGTTTGAAGGTGTAAGAAAATATGTGTTACTTTTAAATGAGAACTAAATAGTTATAAATTATGTTTTATTATAATTGTAAAAAATGGATAAAATGAGAAAAAAAGGAAATTTATGTGATATAATTTTATATAAGGTTATGAGGTGAGAAGATGAAATTATATAATACTTTAACAAAGAAAGTTGAGGATTTTGTTCCATATAATAAAAATATGGTAACTATGTATACGTGTGGACCTACAGTTTACTATTATGCACATATTGGTAATTTACGAACTTATATTTCTGAAGATATTTTAGAGAAGGGTTTAAAATATTTAGGATATAATGTGAAAAGATGTATGAATATTACGGATGTTGGGTATTTAACTGGTGATAGTGATACTGGTGAAGATAAATTAATGACGGCGGCAAAGAAAGAACACAAATCGGTTTTGGATATTGCTAAATTCTATACGGAAGCTTTTTTTAAAGATTTAGATAGACTTAATATTAAAAGGCCGGAGATAGTTAGTCCAGCAACTGAAAATATAGATTTTTATATTAAAATGATTAGTAAGTTACTTGATGAAGGTTATGCTTATGAATCTGGTGGTAATATTTATTTTGATACTTCTAAATATCCGAATTATTATGAACTTTCTGGAAGAAGTAAAGATGATTTATTATTAGCGGTTCGTGATGATGTAGATGTTGATCATAATAAACGAAATCCTTTTGATTTTGGACTTTGGTTTACGAATTCTAAATTTAAAGATCAAGAACTTAAGTGGGAAAGCCCGTTTGGCTATGGGTATCCAGGATGGCATATTGAGTGTTCGGCAATTGCAATACAAAATTTAGGTGAGCGTTTGGATATTCATTGTGGTGGAGTTGATAATATATTTCCACATCATACAAATGAAATTGCTCAATCTGAGTGTTATTTAGGCCATAAATGGTGTAATTACTGGGTTCATATGGAATTTTTAAATGATAAATCTGGTAAAATGAGTAAATCTAAAGGTGATTCTAAGGATTTGAACAGTTTGATTGAAAAAGGTTATGATCCGGTAGTTTATCGTTATTTTTGCTTACAGTCACATTATAGAAAAGTGCTTGTTTATAGTTTAGAGAGTTTAGATATGGCCACTAATGCTTATAATAAATTAAAGGGAAGAGTTAAGAATATTAAGGATAATTTAGATGGTGAGATAGAGTATGATAAGGTTTTAGAATATCAAGATAGGTTTAAAGAGGCATTTTCTAATGATATGAATACATCAATGATGCTTACTACACTGTACGATGTTATTAAAAGTGATTTGAATAATAGTTCAAAATTTTATTTGATTAAGGATTTTGATTCTGTACTTTCACTTTCTTTACTTGAAGATGAGAAAATTTCTAAAGATTTAGAAGAGTATGTTTTAAGTAAAATTGAAGAAAGAAATAAAGCTAAAAAAGAAAAAAATTATGTTTTAGCCGATGCGATTAGAGATGAATTACTTTCTAAAAATATTGTAATTAAAGATACGAGAGAAGGAACGACATTTGAAGTTAGAAAGTAATGGTATTTTAGTTATAAATAAGGATAAAGGTTATACAAGTAGAGATGTGGTTAATGTAATAAGTAAGTTATTTGGAACTAAAAAAGTGGGTCATAATGGGACTTTGGATCCTTTAGCGACTGGTGTTTTAGTTATTTGTTTAAATAGATATACAAAGTTAAATGAGTTACTTTCAGCTAGAGAAAAAGAATATATTGCGGAGGTTACTTTAGGGGTTAGAACGGATACTTTAGATATAGAAGGCAATGTGTTAGAAGAAAAAGTGTGTGATATAAGTAAAGATGATTTATTAAAAGTTTTGAAAAAATTTGAAATGACTTATATGCAGGAAGTGCCAATTTATTCGGCTGTGAAAGTTAATGGTAAAAAGCTTTATGAGTATGCGAGAAGTGGAGAAGATGTTATTTTACCTAAGAAAGAGGTTACTATAAAAAAAATAGAGCTTTTAGAGTTTAACAAGAATAAATTTATTTTCAAATGTTTAGTTAGTAAAGGTACTTATATTAGAAGTTTAATTAGAGATATTTTGGCTGATTTAGGTGTTATCGGAACTATGAGTAATTTAACAAGGACTAAACAGGGTGTATTTGATATTGAAAAAGCTTATACATTAACAGATGTTAGAAATGATAATTATAGACTTTTAAAAATTAAAGATGTTTTGGATATTGATAAAGTTATAGTTTCTGATGAACTTAAGTTTAAAATATTAAATGGATGTAAGGTTAAAGGAAATTATTCTGATAGAGTGCTTTTTTTAGATGAAAATGGTGAAGAACTTGCTATTTATAAGAAAGATAATGACGATATGAAAATCGAGGTTATGCTTTAGGACAAACAAATGAAATACTAATGATTTATTAATGTCTGACTTTTTAGCTATTTATGTTTAATTTTAAAAATTTCTTGCATTTTTACTTAATTTAATGTATATTATTAGTGGTACTTATTTCTAGGTTTTGAAGAACTCCATCTTTTTAACTTAGATATGAGCGTATTCGTTAGTAAAGGAGGATAAGAAAATGGCTTTGAGTAAAGAAGAAAAAGCTAAGTTAGTTAAAAAGTATGCTAGAAAAGATGGCGATACTGGTTCAGCTGAAGTACAAATTGCTATTTTAACTGAAGAAATTAAAGAATTAACTGAGCACTTAAAAACTCATATTCACGATTATCATTCACGCCGTGGATTACTTAAAAAAGTTGGTAGACGTAGAAGTTTATTACAATATTTAAAAGAAAAAGATGTTACAAGATATCGTGAAATTATTAAAAGTTTAGGACTTAGAAAATAGTAGACACTCTTTTTAGAGTGTCTTTTCATAGAAAGGGACAAGAAGTATGAAAAAAACATTTGAAATGGATTTTTATGGGAGACGAATAGTTGTTGAAAATGGTGAGGTAGCTAAACAAGCTGATGGAGCCGTTTTGGTAAGATATGGTGACACAGTTGTTTTATCGACGGTTGTAGTATCTAAAGAAGCAAGATTGCTTTCTGATTTTTTCCCATTAATGGTACTTTATCAAGAAAAATTATATTCTGTAGGTAAGATTCCTGGAGGTTTTATCAAAAGAGAAGGTAGACCTAGTGAAGCAGCAACACTCGCAGCTAGAATGATTGATAGACCAATGAGACCACTTTTTCCAGATGATTTTAGAAATGAAGTTCAGATAGTAAATACTATTTTATCAGTAGATCCAGATAATTCACCTGAACTTGCGGCATTACTTGGTTCATCTATTGCAACTTCTATTAGTAAGGTTCCATTTAATGGACCAGTGGCTGGTGTTAAGATTGGAAGGGTTAATGGTGAGTTTGTTATTAATCCAACGACTGAGCAAGCTGAAATTTCTGATATTGATTTGACTGTTGCTGGAACAGAAGAAGCTATTAATATGGTTGAATCATCAGCTAAAGAAGTTAAAGAGGAAGATATGCTAGAAGCTTTGATGTTTGGTCATGAAGCAGTTAAAAAATTAGTTGAGTTTGAAAATACAATTGTCAAAGAAATTGGCATAGAAAAAATGGAATATGAAAAATTAGAAATTACTTCTGATTTAAAAAAAGAAGTTACTGATTTAATTAAAGATGACATTGATAAGGCGCTTAGAATTAAAGATAAGCTAGAGAAGTATGCAAAATTGGATGAAATTAAAGATAATTTAATTAGTAAATATGAATCTGAAAATGAAGATATGCATTTAGATGATTTAGAAAAATTAAAAGCTAAACTTGTAATTATCTATAATGAAGTAGAGTATGAGTTATTTAGACAAATAGTTGTTAAAGAACATACTAGAGCAGATGGTAGAGCAATGGATGAAATTAGACCACTTTCAGCTTGTGTTGATTTTTTACCTAGAACTCATGGTTCAGCTTTATTTACAAGAGGGCAAACTCAAAGTTTATCGGTTACTACTTTAGGAGCTTTGGGTGAACATCAAATATTGGATGGACTTGGACTTGAGGATTCAAAAAGATTTATGCTTCATTATAATTTCCCACAATTTTCAGTTGGTGAAACTGGAAGATATGGGGCACCTGGACGTAGAGAAATTGGTCATGGTGCACTTGGTGAGAAAGCATTATTACAAGTTATTCCATCAGAAGAAGAGTTTCCTTATACGATAAGAGTGGTATCTGAAATATTAGAAAGTAATGGTTCATCATCACAAGCAAGTATATGTGCGGGATGTATGAGTTTAATGGCAGCAGGAGTACCAATTAAAGCGCCAGTAGCTGGTATTGCAATGGGTTTAATTACGCATGGGGATGATTATACAATTTTAACTGATATTCAAGGTATGGAAGATCATTTAGGTGATATGGATTTTAAAGTTGCAGGTACTAAAGATGGTGTATGTGCACTTCAAATGGATATTAAGATTAAAGGCATTACTAAAGAAATTTTAAAAGAAGCTTTACAGCAAGCTAAGAAGGCTCGTTTACAAGTTTTAGATGTAATGCTTGGAGCTATTAAAGAGCCACGTAAAGAGGTTAGTCAGTATGCGCCTAAGGTGATGACATTTATGATTAATCCAGATAAGATTAAAGATGTCATTGGTAAAGGTGGTGACATGATTACGAAGATAATTTTGGAGTCTAGTCATGTTAATTCAGTTAATGATATTAATGCGGTTAAAGTTGATTTAGAAGATGATGGTAGAGTAGTTATTTATCATACTGATAAAGATATTATTGATGAGACTGCCAGAAGAATTAAAGACGTTGTTCGTGAGGTAGAACCTGATAAAGTTTATACTGGAAAAGTTGTTAAAGTCGAAGATTTCGGATGTTTTGTTGAACTTTGGCCAGGTTGTGAAGGGTTAGTACATGTTTCACAATTAGATGTTAAGAGGGTTGAGAAACCTAGTGATATGGTTAAAGTTGGTGATGAGATTTTAGTTAAGTCGCTTGGCTATGATAAGAAAGGTAGGCTTAATTTATCTAGAAAAGAAGTTTTAAAAGCTAGTCAACATACTGAAAATAAAAAAGAGAAGAAAGATGTTAAGGAAGAAAAATAGTTCTTTCTTTTTTTGTAAAAAAATTGTCAAATTTATTTGGTTACTTTTGTT
>CALVRQ010000038.1 GCA_944358685.1 uncultured Bacilli bacterium | reverse complement strand
ATTTGATAATATATCCATGTTGTATTGTCACAAGAATAAACCTCATTAGTTTTTTGCATTGTTCCACATTGACTAGTATTAGAGTTTGTTCTAATATATTCGCTTACTGTCAGCATACCAATATTTGCAGTTGACTTACTAGAATTTTCATCATTAATCTGTGTAGCTAAATCATCATTATCTACTACTACTGTTCCAACTGCAAAAGTATGTGACTGAATTTGATTTTTACTAGTTTGGGTCATACTATTATAATACTTATTAATCCAATTAGAAGCACTTGAGCCAAGTACATAATTTTCATTATATCCACTATTATCGCCTAATTTTTCTTCTTTAATTATTTTTACCGTTCCATCTTGCTCTAAAGATAAAATGCGCCATTCACTATGATTAAAAATAATATAATTGTTTGGATTTCTACCTTTAAAGAAATATCTCCCATCTTCATAAGTATCTTTATATAGTCCATCACCACTAGTAACAACATTATCTTTTATTGAATCTGCATCTTGAGATGCACCTTGCTGGCATACCCCATAAAGTTCATCTATTGCCTCTTGAACATTAGTGCTCTCTAAACCACTAGAACTATTATCATAAGTTACATCACCACTTGGAAAATAAGTTGCCGCAAGAACACTCATACCCCAAGTTAACATAACACCTAAAGTAAATATAAATATTTTGTTCTTAAATATCTTTTTTATTTTTTCTCTCATATTCCCATCACCTCATATAAAATTCCTACTGTCAGTTACATTATATCACAAATTCTAACTACTAGCGCATATAATTATCACTGACAGTTTGAAATAATATAATTAGGTGATAAGCATATGGATAATGAAATAAAATTTCACGAAGATTACTATTACTACAATATAGTAAGAAAAAACATTAAAAAATATAGGAAAATTGCTGGTATAACCCAGCAACAACTAGCCGATAAAATTGGCGTTTCTATGCACTACATCTCGCAAATAGAAAGTGCAAATCCTAACAAATACTTTACACTCGTTGTCATCGGTAGAATAGCTGATGCTTTAAATATTGATATAAGAAAATTATTTGATAATGAAGAAAAAAGTAAATGAACCAAACTCATTTACTTTTTAATATATTTTCTTAAAACCTTGTCTACCTTTTCTTTATTCTTATCAGAAAGTTCTACAAGTGGAAGTCTTGGCTTACCAAAATCATAGCCAATTTCATTTAAAGCATACTTAACAGGAATTGGATTAACTTCACAAAATAAAGCATCAACCATATCCATTATCTCCACTTGCATCTTTGCAGCTTTCTCAGAGTCACCATTCCAAAAACTATCAAGCATTTCTACCGTATATTCCGGCATTACATTAGAAAGAACTGAAATAACACCTTTACCCCCTAAAGATAAAATTGGAATAACTTGATCATCATTACCAGAATAAATAGCAAAATCATCACCACATAAATGAGCAATCTTTGCTACTTGTGAGATATCACCACTTGCTTCTTTAATTCCAAAAATATTATCAATTTTAGATAATCTCTGACAAGTTTCAGGTAAAATATTAACTCCTGTCCTAGAAGGTACATTATATAAAATAATTGGCAAATCAACAGAATCAGCTATTGCTTTATAATGAGCAAATAAACCATCTTGCGTTGTTTTATTATAGTAAGGAGTTACTAATAAAAGCCCATCAGCACCAGTTTTTTCTGCATACTGGCTCATTTTAATCGCACTCATAGTATTATTACTACCAGTACCAATAATTACTTTAATTCTATTATTAGTTTTATCTATTGCATATTTAATTAATTTTTTCTTTTCTTCCTCATTCATAGTTGATGACTCACCAGTCGTTCCGCATACAATAACTGCATTAACGCCAGCTTCTATTTGATCATCAAGTAATTTTCCAAACTCATCATAATTAACATCATTTTCAATAAATGGTGTTACAATTGCTGTTCCAACACCTTTAAATAAATCTTTTTTCAAAATATCACCTTTCCTTTTCCATAGTTACTTTCTAACTATAACACAAAATTAAGAAAACACCACTTACTAAAAATTCACATCAAAACATAAAAATCCACAAATTATCTTTTCTTTTTAGGTATAGGATTAGTGTAAGGTTTTGCATCAAACAAAGCCATCTGCCCTTCAATAACCCCTCTTTTTTTAGGCTTACTTTTCTGCACCTTTTCAGGATGATTTAACTCATATTCCATTCTAGCCCTTTGTAAAACCGTAAGTTCGCCGCGCAATCTAGGTACCTCTTTTTTCTCTTTAAACAACTTATAATTTCGCTTACCAATTTCAATACCTCTCACAGTTTTATATCGAGTAAACTCTTTTTTCAAATTAGCTTTAGCTTCCCAAAGTGTATTCTGCGCTTCTCTCTCATCAGAATTTTTAAGTCTCAAATAATAACTTAAAGCTGATTGAAAATAATCATTAGTATATCTATGAGATAAAATAAACTTTAAAAATTCTCCATCTTCAGTTGCTAATCTCAAAAAATCATTCATATACCTTTCCGCATCTTCATTAGAAATCTTTGTTTGTCTAAGATTTCTCATTGCCAGATCACCCAAAAAAGGAATATCATTAAAAATAATTTCCAAAGTTTTAGCACTACCATTACTATTATATTCAATTACAAAATATCCATTTTGATAATTATCAGATACCAAATTAAGTACCTTTGAAAGTTCATCATCATTAGAAAACTTAGATGTAAGCGCATCAATTTCCGTCAACATAAACTTATCTCTATGCGTTCCATCTTCATAATTAATATCAAAAACCTTCTCACTACCGTCAAAATAATGATAAACAAGCCTATATCTATTTATTCCCGCCATTTTTCCTCACCAATTATATTATAAACCAAAGAAAAAGAAATGACAAATCATTGCCATTTCCACTCTGTAATCTCTGGCATATCTACGCCATGTTCTCTAATATAATTATGATGTTTCTTAAGTAATCTCTCCATCTCTAACATAACATGCTTTCCTTCCACACCTAAATCCAAATGACGAATAGCCTCCATAACCAAATGATAACGGTCAATTTCATTTAAAACTCTCATATCAAAAGGTGTTGTAATTGTTCCTTCCTCCTCATATCCATGAACAATAATATTTCTATTATGTCTAAAATAAGTAAATTCATAAACCAAAGAAGGATATCCATGAAATGCCACAATAACCGGTTTATCAGTAGTAAAAATATAGTCAAATTCTTCATCACTAAGTGATTTAGCATACTCATTAGAAACCTTTAAACACATTAAATCTAAAACATTAACAAATCTTATCTTTAAATTAGGAAAACTCTCTTTTAAAATCTTGGTTGCTGCAAGCATCTCTAAAGTTGGACAATCACCAATAGAAACCAAAACAATATCTGGATTTTCATCATTAGCTGCCCACTCCCAAATAGCCAAACCTTTCTTAAACTCTGCCTTAGCCTCATCCATCGTAAGCCACTGCATACTAGGATGTTTAGAAGCCACCATAATATTAATCTGATTCTTCGTCTTCATACATTCATCAAAACAAGTCATAAGCAAGTTCGCATCAGCCGGTAAATACATCCTTACAATGCTATCTTTCTTAGTCGCCATATGATTCAAAAATCCTGGATCTTGATGCGTATATCCGTTATGGTCTTGCTGCCAAACATTAGAAGTTAATACATAATTAAGTGAAGAAATATCACGTCTAAACTTTAAATTTTGGCACACCTTAAGCCATTTTGCGTGCTGCCCAGCCATCGAATCAATAACTCTAATAAATGCTTCATAACTCACAAAAACACCATGCCTACCAGTAAGCAAATATCCTTCAAGTAAACCTTCACAAAAATGTTCCGATAAAAAGCTATCTATGATTCGACCATCTTTACTTAAATACTCATCATCTTCTCTAATTTCCTCTTGCCAGTCTCTTTCAGTCGCTTCAAATATTTCATAAAGTCTATTACTCATAGCTTCATCTGGACAAAATAATCTAAAATTATCATTAAGCTTATAAACATCCCTAATATACTTACTTAGTTCTAACATATCTTGTGTTTTATAAGTTCCACGTCCATCAAATTTAACCTCAAACTCTTGTATATCAGGTAGTTTAATAATTCTTCTAAGCAAACCACCATTCGCATTTGGATTCGCACCCATCCTATATCTACCAGTCGGAATAACCTCATATATTTCTGGATTAAGATGTCCATCTTTATCAAATAATTCCTCCGGTTTATAACTTTTAAGCCATTTTTCTAAAATATCTATATGTTCATCTGTATCTACTTGTACTGGAACTTGATGAGCTCTAAAAGTTCCCGCAATCTTTTTACCATCGACAATATCTGGACCTGTAAAACCTTTAGGTGTCTTTAAAATAATCATTGGATAAATAACCTTACCCTTAAACTTACCACTTTTAATAGCCTTAATTTCATCTAAAACTCTATCTAAAGTATAATACATTTTTTTATGTAAAACATTTATATCAGAAGCTTCAACCAAATAAGGATGCCATCCTAAACCATAAAAATAACTTCCTAATTCCTTCTCACTCATTCTACCAAGCACGGTTGGATTACTAATCTTATAACCATTCAAATTCAAAATAGGTAAAACTATACCATCAGTTTTTGGATTAATAAACTTGTTACCATGCCAAGAAGTTGCAAGCGGACCAGTCTCAGCTTCACCATCACCAATCACTGAGGCTACAATCAAATCAGGGTTGTCTAAAACCGCACCAAAAGCATGAGCTAAAGAATAACCAAGTTCTCCTCCCTCATTAATTGAGCCAGGTGTCTCAGGCGCAGCATGACTAGGTACTCCACCCGGAAATGAAAACTGTTTAAAAAATTTCTTAAGACCAGCCTCATCCATTGTAATATCAGGATAAGTTTCACTATAAGTACCCTCCAAATACACATTTGCAAGCGAACTATTTCCACCGTGACCAGGTCCTGATATATAAATCATATTTAAATTATTATCTTTAATCAATCTATTCAAATGCGAATACACAAAATTTTGTGATGGTACCGTTCCCCAATGACCAACAATTTTCTTTTTCAAATCACTTTTTTCTAACTTTCTTTTTAAAAGTGGATTATCAAGCAAATAAAGCTGACAAGCTGATAAATAATTAGCTGCCCTAAAATATTTATCTATAAGTTCTATTTTTTTAGATATATCTTCCATAATACTCCCCCTACTCTCTGTTCATTATACCTTTTTTATTAAAGTATATCAAATATTTCTAATTAACTTAAATATTTCAAGAATAACAAGCGGAGTAATTGAAAGTAATCCTACAATAACCCACTCATTAAAACTTAAATCAACAAGTGAAAAGAAATTAGCTACTGGTGGCACTAATACCACAAACATTAATATTAAAAATGAAGCAAACATAGCAAAATATAAATATTTATTTTTAGGATGTTTCTTCGAAAACACCGATAAAGTGGCAGAATGTTGATTTAAAGCATGAACAATTTGTGATAAACATAAAACTAAAAATGCCATTGTAATTCCATCTTTATAACTATTTCTTGAACCAATCAAATAAGCAATCATCGAAATAACCGCAATTAAACCTCCATAAAATATTACTCTTGTAACAAGCCCTTTTTCAAACAAACTGTCTTTCTTAACCGGCTTTTTCTTCATATCATCAGGATTTTCTGGATTAACTCCGAGCGCTAAAGCAGGAAGTGTATCAGTCACCAAATTAATAAACAAAATATGTACCGCTAAAATTGGCACCGATAAATTAAATAAAGTTGAAAAGAAAACAACCAAAACTTCCGCAATATTTCCAGAAAGTAAAAACTGAATAACTTTTTGAATATTACTATAAACTCTTCTTCCTTCTCTCACAGCCACATCTATAGTTGCAAAATTATCATCTAAAAGAAGCATATCAGAAGCTTCCTTAGCAACATCTGTACCAACATTACCCATTGCAACTCCAATATCCGCTGCTTTTAACGCCGGTGAATCATTAACTCCATCACCAGTCATTGCACAGACCTCACCATTAGCCTTAAATGCATAAACTATCCTAAGCTTGTCCTCTGGAGCCACTCTCGCAAACACTGCAATCTTTGATACCATTGATACTAACTGTTCATCACTTATCCTATCAAGTTCTTCACCAGTCATCACTAAATCACCATCATTATAAATACCAAGACTTCTCGCAATTGCTGTTGCTGTAAGCTTATGATCACCAGTAATCATTACCACTTTAATATGTGCCTCTTGAAGTGACTTAATTGCCCCCATAACTTCTTCTCTTGGTGGATCAATCATACATGATATTCCAATAAAAACTAAATCATATTCAATATTATTTCCTTCATTTGGAATAAAATCTATCTCTTTACTAGCAAAGCCTAAAATTCTATAAGCCTCTGATGATAACTTTTCACATTCACTTATAATTTTATTCTTAATTTCTAAAGTAAGTTCTGTCACCTCACCATCTTTTAAAATATAAGGACATAACTCTAATAGTTCCTCCAAAGCTCCTTTGGTATAACATTTATACTTACCATCTATCTCATAAACAGTACTCATTCTCTTTCTCTTAGAATCAAAAGGTTGCTCAAACACTCTTTTAAAAGATTTAGAGGATAGTTCATAATCTTCTTTTTTTACATACTCCAAAAGTGCTACCTCAGTTGGATCACCAACTGGTCCTTCATCCAAAGAAGCATTATTACATAATTTGCACCCCATAAGAAAACTCTTCGGAACCAAACTATCCTTATTCAAAATAAGTTCATCATAAAATAAAGTTTTAACCACCGTCATCTTATTTTGAGTAAGAGTCCCTGTTTTATCTGTACATATTACACTTGCACTGCCTAAAGTCTCAACTGCTGGAAGCCTCTTAACAAGCGCATTCTTACTAGCCATTCTTTGGACCCCTAAAGCCATAACAATTGTTGCCGTTGCTGGCAGTCCTTCAGGTATTACAGAAATAGCTAAAGATATTGAAATCATAAGCAATGAAATAACATCCTTACCATACATAAAACCAATTATAAAAATCAACACACTAACAATAATTCCCACAATACTAAGATTCTTACCAACCACCTCTAATTTTTTCTTAAGTGGTGTATCTAGCTCATCAGTATTCTCAAGCATATGGGCAATTTTTCCGACTTCTGTATTCATACCCGTATCAATTACTACACCAGTCCCTGTTCCATAATTAACAATAGTTCCTGAAAAAGCCATATTAATTCTATCGCCTAAAGCTAAATCATCTTTTAAAATAACCGATGCATCTTTAGAAATTGCCTCACTCTCACCAGTAAGTGCAGATTCATCAATCATAAGTCCGTTATCACGGATAAGTCTAATATCTGCCGGCACAATTCCACCAGCTTCCAAATAAACAATATCACCAGTAACAACATCACTAGAAGGCACTACTTGTACTTTCCCATCTCTAATAACATTTGCCTTCGGCGCATTCATATTTCTCAAAGCCTCAACCGCATCAGCCGCTTTCTTTTCCTGAAAAATACTAATAACTGCATTAATAACTATAATAATTAAAATTACAACTCCTTCAGTTTGCTCACCTAAAATAAACGACAAAAAAGCCGCAATAAATAAAATAATTATCATTTTATCCGTGAGCTGCTCTAATATCATTTTAAAAATAGAATTTTTCTTTTTATGAGTTAGTTCATTCTTACCATTACTAATAAGCCTTTTACTAGCTTCTTCCTTAGAAAGACCATTTTCATTAGTGTTTAACTCTTTAAATAATTCATCTATTTTTTTACTATATGCTTTCAATTATTATCACCATTTTAATTTTAACATATAAAAAAATAAAAAAGAAGTCGTATTATAGTAGGTTTACACCCCTAATCAACTTCGACTTTATAAAGTTCTCTATCACCTACATTAAAAACAACCTCTTTTATCTCATAATTCGCTCCCATAGATAAAGAAATCGTATCCAAAGTTTCTTTAGAAATAGCTTCGCTTATATTATCATTTAAAATATCTTCATTAAAATTAAGCTGCATCTGTCCATCTTTAACTGTACTCGAAACAAGCTGTGTACCTTCATTTAAAAAGCTCATTAAATTCTTATTAAAATCAAAATTATTCGAAAGTTCGTCGATAATAATACTTGCCTTATCTCGAGAATCATTCACATACTTTGTCACCGGTACATAATAATAATTATCACTTATTTGATTAATATAATAAATTGTCACATCCGTAATATCCTTTGTACTTGTCAAATCAAATTCCTTATTAATTCCAAAAGTCTTATCTAAAGTTGAAGGTAAATTAATTTTAGTCTTAGGTAATTTAGTCAAAATATCACCTTCGACATAAATAATAACTCTATCAACCTTATCAATAGATGTTAATGTATATACAATTGACTCCACCATTTTCTCTTCTAAATCCTCAGACACATTAAGTAAATCCTTAGAAAAATCCACTTTAATAAGCCCATTTTCATAACTTAAACTAAGTACCTCAGTATTTGGTGGAATAATTGCACTAAAACCACTAGGAATTTTGCTATCCATACCCCCAATCGTTAAAACTTTAATTAACTGTCTTGCCTTACTTTCAATATTAGTATCACTAACCGCCACACTAGTAAGAGCCACATAACTATTTTTATCCATCAAAAATATTGGTGTACTTTCAATATTTGTATTCACATACTCTAGTTCCTCTTTAATATCAAGTTTATTTTCATTAGCTGGAATAATATAGATTAAAAACATCGCAAAAAGAGCTAAAGAAGAAAGCACAATTTTCCTTATTGATATTTTTTTTAGCATACCATCACCTACTTTAAAGATATGAAAAAAAGGTCATTAATATGACCTATAATGAAAGTTCTCCGAGCCTAAGTAACTCAATTACAGCTCCCGCACGACCTTTGACGCCAAGCTTCTGCATCGCATTAGAAATATGGTTTCTAACCGTCTTGTCACTTATCTTCAAAATATCTGCTATTTCATTAGTACCATAATTTTGAATTAATAACTCAAAGATCTCACGTTCTCGTTTAGTTAAAATTCCCTTTTTCATACTTTCCTCACTTTCCTAAGGCGGGATGGTTTATATTTATTCATATTATTGTATGCTTTCACACTTCATAAGTGAAAGGAAAAACACCTAAAAAAACTTTCTATTAAAGAAAGTTATTTCTGAAACTTAACCGAAATCGACATAGATGTTTCAAATTCCTCTTGTACCGACCTCATTATTTTATTAGCAAGTGATTTATCATGTTTAGTACTATCGACAACTACTGAAACACTTGTCTCATCAATACTAACAAATGATTTCAAATTAAATTCGTTTTTTATTTTATTTTCTATAGATTCCTCAGTTCCTCTATTTTTATTAAGTGTCTGCATCTTTTCAAACGCTTCATTCTTTTCTTCTGTTGTCGAATTAGAATCTGTTAATACTTTTTTTAACTCTGTAATCTCATCAAGCATCTTTTCTTCAGATTCTACTCTCAAAGCCACAAGCTCCGCACTTTCTTCATTTTCTGTAGAAGCTGAAACTGTCTCTGTTTGCTCATCATCACCACTAGTTGCCATTAAAAGCTCACTTGGCATCGTAATATAATAAACACTAAGTACCAAAATCAAACTAAATAAAGTCAAAAACCATAGACTTCTTTTATTAATCATTGTTATCCCTCCTAGTACGTTTCTACTTAATTATATTAAGGGATAAATTTTTTATTACTCTTTTTTTACAGTTTCAACTTTACCATTATTATCTGTTGCTTTAAACTGACTATTTTCAATACTTAAACTAATAACTTCACCATCTTCAACTGTAATAGTTCCACTTCCGCCTTCTATATCACCCGTAAAATCTAGTTCCAAATCAGTTCCCGCATCACATCCTGAACACACCAAATTATTATCGCTATAATTATATATAACCTCACCACCACGTGCATACTCGTTATAATCCATAACAGCTACATTTTTCATTTCTTCTACACTATTTGTAAAAGCATTCATCCTAGAATTTTCAACAACTCCAAAAATAACTGGCATTGTAATTATAGCAATAACAGCTAAAATAGTTATAACTGCAAGTAATTCAATTAAAGAAAAACCTTTTTTATTCATTATTTTCCCTACTTTCTATATCAATTATATACTATTTTTCTCTAAAAGAAAATTATATTTTTGATATATTTTACTTTTGTAAGATAACAAATGATTCTGAGCCAAACGATAAACCACAAAACTTTTTGGATATTTATCTTTTTCTATAGAATAATTTACTTTTTTACAAACCTTATTATAATATTCATCATTAACCATCCAGTCATAGGCCACCATATCCGCTTTATCTTCTGCCTCATCTTCATAAGAAACAAAATTTCTAGCTTTCGCACTATTATAATCACTTTTTAAATAAGCAAGCTCATGCAATAAAGCAAAATAAACATCCGCAATTCTTTTATACTTCCTAGTTATATAAATAGCTGGAGCATCTTTATGAACCTTAAAAGTCCCTCTTATTTTAGAACTAGGAATATCATCTTCTATAACTATATAAACTCCATTTTCATTAAATACTCTTATTAATTCTTCTTCATTAAATTTATTATCCTTTGCACTATTGATAAACTTTGCTTGCCAAATAAAATGTTGGTTAAATGTTTAGGTATAATGCCTAATCTGCTCGTAAACTCTTTATTAGATATATGTGAATATTCTAAATAATCATTTAATAAATCTATAAATCTAACTCTTCCATAATCCTCACCCCATTATCCACTTTTTCCTTTTAAAATCCTCTCTTACTATTTTCATATATCAGTTGCTTTCATAAGATGCCTCTTTATGCATA
>CALVRQ010000037.1 GCA_944358685.1 uncultured Bacilli bacterium | reverse complement strand
AATAAAAGTAGCCATAAACTGTGACAAATTGGGTTACGAAATAAAAGACTTTTACGAATACTTAAACGAAGTCTTAGAAGATGGCCTAGATATCAAACTTGCCCTCAACAAAGAAGACTCTAACTCTGTCAAAAGCATGACCATCCATGCCTCTAAAGGCCTAGAATTTCCTATATGTTACTTTAGTTCCCTCAGTAAGAAATTCAACATTGATGACCTCAAAAACCTATTTTACTTCTCAGATAAATATGGCTTCATCATTCCCTACTTTGATAATTCACCAAAAAGCACTATTTTAAAAACCTTATTAAAAAATAACTACATGAAAGAAGAAATCTCAGAACGTATAAGATTATTTTATGTCGCTTTAACTAGAGCTAGGGAAAAAATGATTTTAGTAACCAATATGGAAGAAGAAATAACCATTAAAGAAAACGGTGTAGTTGATGATAGTATAAGATTAAAATACCTATCATTTCAAAACATCTTAAATTCCATCCATAAATCATTAGAAAAATATAAAAAAGATATAGACTTATCCACCATAAATCTCACAAAGGATTATAATCTATCTAAAAAAGCCACTAGCAAACAAGACTTTTCCAGCGCAAAACCATTATACATAAACGAACTAAATATAAAGAAAGAAGAATTATCTAAATCCCACTTCTCAAAAACCACCCATAATCTATACTCAAAAGAAGAAAAAACAAACATCGAACTTGGCCTTAAAATGCACAGCATACTCGAAAACATCAACTTCCAAAAACCTAACCTAGAAAACCTCACACCATTTGAAAAGAAGAAAATAACATCATTCATAAACTCAGGTATTTTAAAAGATATAGTAAAAGCATATAGAGAATATGAATTTATATATGAAGAAGAAAACCAAGAATATCATGGAATTATTGACCTACTTCTAATTAAAGAAAATGAAAACATCATCGTAGATTACAAATTAAAACACACAACTGATGAAGCTTATCTAAAACAGTTAAATGGTTATAAAAAATATATAGAAAATATTACCAAAAAAACTACAAAAATATATTTATATTCCATTTTAGATGAAAAACTAATAAACTTAAATGAAAAAACTCTCATAAATTAACATGAGAGTTTTTAATGTATTTTTAACATAAAATTATTCATAATAACTATAAGGAGTGTTGAAAAATGACAAAAAAAGATAAAAGAAAAATAGTTCAAATGATTCTACACCAAAACTTAGAAAAAGATGAAAAAGAAGATATAATAGATCTATTAGCCGATAGTTCAATTGCTGTTGATGTAGACAAAGAAGAAGAAAGAAATCTGACTTTTGCCGAAAAAGCAGCCGATAAAATATCCGAAATTGCCGGTAGTTGGACATTTATATTTATATCAATAATCTTTCTAATTGGTTGGATGATTATCAACACCTTTATTTTAAAAGATAAAGAAATAGATCCATATCCTTATATATTACTAAACTTAATTTTATCTTGTATATCAGCTCTTCAAGCCCCAATTATCATGATGAGTCAAAATAGAGCCTCAAAAAAAGATAGTCTAAGAAATCAAAATGACTATAAAATAGATTTAAAGAGTGAATTATTACTAGAAGACTTACACCACAAAGTAGAAGTATTAATAAATAATCAAAATAGATTATTAAACATATTAGATAAAGCCATTACCGAAGAAGAATCAAATCGTCAAAATAAAGAAACAACATAAGGTAAAAGTTGTTCCTTTCATCACAATTTAAAGTAATAATTGAAATGGATTAAACTGACTGCCATCTCCACCTGTAATTTGTACATTTGTGTTTAGATATAAGACTGGGCGAATTGCCATGGAATCGCGGCCGACACCGTTACTGTAGCCTACAAAACCACGATTAATAATGTTCGCATAGGAACTACCAATAGCAAGAGGAGACTGAAACCCCCCACCTTCCGCACTATATAAATAATCACTGTTTTTACAACTACTATTATATGTGAAAAGCGACGTTGATAGACAACTACTTCCTGCCGCATATCCATAATCACTTGGATACATTAAACCTATATTTTGTATTGTACTTGCTGGATTTCCACTATATACTTGACTGCTATCTCTTTCGGCATCATAATATTCACTTGCTGTTGCACTAATCCAATTATTATCAGCTCCTCCTAAATAATAGGTTTCACTTGATATCATATTTCGATAAGTTTCATTTATAGAATTATAATATTCTCCATTTAAATAACTTTTTAATGAAGCATTATCCCAATTATTACTACCATTTGATGACCATACATAATTTCCTACACTAAACATAGAATTAAGACAATTATTCGATGACGTTAATTTAGATGATATAAACAAAAAATAACTTTTACACTTAAACAACTTTTGGGGTTCAGTTCAAAATAGTTGTTTTTTCTTGCTATAAAAAGTTAAGTAGTATATAATTAAAATAAAGGAGAGTGAATAATAATGGGTTTAATAAAAGCCGTAACAAGTTCAGTATCATCTGGATTTGGAGATCAATTTAAAGAATTTATCGAATGCCCACAAATCGCTAATAATGTTTTAATTCAAAGAGGAAAAGTAAATCATGGCGAAGGCAATAAAAATCCTGAAGAAGGAATTATAACAAAAGGAAGTCAAATCGTCGTTCCAGAAGGAATGGCCATGATGGTAGTTGATAATGGTGCAATAGCTGACTTCTCAGCTGAACCAGGAATATACACCTATGAACAAAGCAGCGAACCAACAGTCTTTGATGGTGGTTTCTTTAAAGGTGTTAAAGATACAATTAAAACAATAGGTAGACGTATTACCTATGGTGGACAGCCAGCCCACGACCAAAGAGTATATTATGTTAATACCAAAGTTATGTTAGGCAATAAATTTGGCAGTCCGCAACCAAAAAAAATAACCGATGAAAAATATGGAACACTAGAAGTTACCTTCTTCGGAGAATATGCTGTAAGAGTTGTCGACCCAGCTATCTTAATTGCTAGTGTAATTGGTACTAACCCTAAAGATACCATTACCTTTGATGAAGTAGTAGGAAGTCAATTAAAAACCAAATTTATTGAAAAAGTTACCGTAGCAATTTCAAATGTCATGCGAAATAAAAAAGTTTCATTTGGAGACATGGGACTTTATGGCAGTGACATCTCTGATGAAATGAATAAATGTTTAGACGATTCATGGAAAAAGCAATATGGCCTAATGGTTACCGACGTAGCAATGGGTGATATTAACTTAACTGAAGAATCAATGAAAAGAGTATCGCGTATTGATGACGCAAAAATTTTCTCTGATCCAAGCATGCAATCAGGTTTAATGGCTAGTGCATCTGCCGAAGCTATGACCCAAGCAGCCTCTAATGAAGCTGGTTCTATGATGGGCTTCATGGGTATGGGGATGGCTAACCAAGCTGGAGCTAATATGATTAACGCCGTTAATCAAAATATGCAAGCTCAAAACGCTGCTAGCCAAATACAACAAGCCCCTGCACAAACTACTACACAAGCTCAAACAGTAGTTGGTGCTGCTCAAACAAATGGTGCAGCCACTCCAAAATTCTGCAGTAACTGTGGTTCTCCATTAACTGGAAAATTCTGTAGTAACTGTGGTAAGGAAGCTAAATAATGAATGAAATATTAAAATATGATTCAGAATTCTCTGAAAGTAAATTCAAAACCTATGTCGATAATGTTTTCATTCAGTTACATATGGCAGTAGTTACTAAAGAATTAGAAAATGTCAAACATTTTTTATCAGATGAAGTTTATAATCTATACAAACAAAAAGTAGATAACCTAACTCAAAGACATTTGATTCAAATGTATGATGAAATCAATGTTGCTCAAACAGAAATATTGAACTATCAAGTAACAAATACCGATATGATAATCAAAGTATATATCCTATCTCGTTATTTAGATTACCTTATGGATGAAGATGGAAACTATGTAAGTGGGGACACCGATGTAAGAAGTGAAAGAGCCAATTACCTTACATTTACCAAAAAAATCAATCATAAAGAAATGGGCTCTGTAAGAAAATGTCCCGGCTGTGGGGCTTCTATTGATGTTAACGCTAGTGGTAAATGTGCCTACTGCGGAACAATATATAATTTAGATGATAAAGACTGGGTTTTAACATCTATAGAAACCAAATAAAGGAGTTAAACTATGAATAAAAAGGTAAAAAGTGTACTATTAATTATTATTACCGCCCTTATTTTCATGATTCCAAACTATCATCCAGAAGCTGATTCAGGCTTTGATGGAAGTTACTCAGGAGGATCATCTGGAGGTTTCAGTTCAGGTTCTAGTTGGAGCAGTGGTTCGTCTTATGGTGGACATTATTACTCTAGTAGTAGTGGTAGTGCCGATCCTGTCACCACCATTATTACTTTAGCAATTTTTCTAGTTGTTGTAGCCTTTATACTTTTAAATGCTAAAAAGAAAATAGGACAAATGCCAACAACCGCCTTAAAAAATATTCCACCTTATGACCCAGAAAAATTCAAACAATTTGTTCCAGATTTTGATCCATTTAAATTCAAAGAACAATCATTTGAAATATATAAGAAAATTCAAATTGCTTGGATGAACTTTGATTACGAGAGTATTAGAGAGAGTGTAACCGATGAAATGTACAACATGTACAAATCACAATTAACCACATTAAAAGTCAAAAAACAAACAAACGTTATGAAAGACTTTAACTTATTAGGTTTCAATATTGTAGGAATGGAAACCAAAAACGATATAGTCTCTTTAACAGTAATAATGCAAGTAGAATGTTATGACTATATAACCGATAAAAATAATAAAGTAGTAAGAGGAACTAATAAACGAAAAGTGATATATAATTATGCTATGACCTTCAACAAAGGAATGAGTAAAAAAGATAATAAATGTCCAAACTGTGGCGCACCTTTAGAAAATGTTAACTCATCTAAGTGTCCATATTGTGACTCAGTAATTATCAGTAAAAACTACGATTGGGTTTTAGCTAAAAAACAAGTATTATCACAAAGATACAAATAAGGAAACGAATTAAACCGTTTCCTTATTTTATTATAAATTTACCATTCTTAACATCAATAGTAACTGTAGAATTAAATTTAATATCCTCATTAATAATAGCTTTAGCAATCAAAGTTTCAATATTTCTACTTACATATCTCTTAATTGGTCTAGCTCCATACTTTTCATCATAAGAATTATCAATAATAAACTCTTTAGCTTTATCAGTTACCTTAAGTGTTAACTTCTTATCACGTAATCTATATTCAATCTCACTAATAATTTTATCTAATATTTCATGAACAACCTCTTTAGAAAGTGAATTAAAGATAATAATCTCATCAATACGGTTAATAAATTCTGGTTTAAATGTTCTTCTAAGTTCACTCATAACCATTTCTTCACTATCATTATGACCCTCTAAAATATAATCGCTACCTAAATTAGAAGTCATAATAATAATTGTATTTTTAAAATCAACCGTTCTACCCTGCGAATCAGTAATTCTACCATCATCTAAAATTTGAAGTAAAATATTAAATACATCTTTATGAGCTTTTTCAATTTCATCAAAAAGTACGATACTATATGGATTTCTCCTAACAGCCTCTGTTAATTGTCCACCATCATCATATCCGACATATCCCGGAGGAGAACCGATTAACCTTGCCACAGAATGTGGTTCCATATATTCACTCATATCAATTCTGACAATATGACGTTCATCATCAAATAATTCATAAGCCAAAGATTTTGCTACCTCAGTCTTACCAACACCAGTTGGTCCCAAGAAAATAAATGAACCAATAGGCCTGTTAGGATCCTTAATACCAGCACGAGCTCTTATAATTGCCTCACTAACTAAATGTAAAGCCCTATCTTGACCCTTAACTCTTTTTCTTAAATTATCCTCCAAATGAAGTAACTTATCCCTTTCTGTACCAACCAATTTACTAATTGGAATATTCGTCCATTTAGAAATTATAGCCGCAATAGATTCATCGTCAACCACATCACTTAAAATAGAATTCTTATTATTCTTCTTTAACTCATTTAATTCTTTTTCTAAGGCCGGTATAACCCCATGGCGAAGTCTAGCGGCAGACTCTAAATCATATTTGGATTCTGCATATTCCAAATCACGATTAGCCTTTTCAATTTCCTCTTTTTTACGGTTAATTGAAGAATTTATTTCTTTCTCATGCTCCCAAGCCTCTCTCAAATCTTTTTCCTTTGTTTTTAAAGACGTTAATTTTTCATCAATCTCTTTAATTCTATTTTTAGAAAATTCATCTTTTTCTTTTTTTAAAGCTTGCCTTTCAACCTCTAACTGCATAATCTTACGTGTCAAAGTATCAAGCGAAGTAGGAACTGACTCTAATTGAACCTTAATAGTTGCACATGCTTCATCGACTAAATCAATAGCCTTATCTGGTAAGAATCTATCAGTAATATATCTATCCGATAAAGTAGCTGCCGCTACTAACGCTCTATCTTTAATTGTAACGCCGTGATAAACCTCAAAACGAGATTTCAAACCACGTAAAATAGTAATTGTATCAAGTACTGTTGGCTCAGATACTAATACCTTTTGAAAACGCCTTTCAAGTGCACCATCCTTTTCAATATACTTGCGGTACTCATTTAAAGTAGTTGCCCCAATACAGTGAATTTCACCACGAGCAAGCATTGGCTTAAGCATATTTCCAGCATCCATAGCTCCCTCCAAAGCACCAGCACCTACAATCATATGAATTTCATCAATAAACATAATAATTTCACCATCAGAATCTTTCACTTCTTTTAGTACTGCTTTTAATCTATCTTCAAATTCACCACGATATTTAGCTCCTGCAATCAAAGACCCCATATCTAGTTCCCAAATACGTTTATCCCTTAAACTATTAGGAACATCGCCTTTAATAATTCTTTGAGCCAAACCTTCAACAATAGCTGTTTTACCAACACCAGGCTCACCAATTAAAACCGGATTGTTTTTAGTCTTACGTGATAAAATACGGGTAATACTACGAATCTCATCATCACGACCGATAACCGGATCAACCTTGCCATCTTTAGCCGCTGCTGTAATATCTCTACCGTATTTCTCTAAAACATTTTGTAAACCTTCTTGATATGCTTGTTGTTCGTTCATATTCGTGCCTCCTTTTCATAAAAATTTAATCTCATGCAAGATTACATTATAACTATATCACTCTCTTTAGCACTTGTCAATAGAGAGTGCTAAAAATTAAAAAAAATATATTGCGTAAACAATCATAAACTGTTAAAATTAAATTAGAAAAATATCCATAGTTAAAAAGATATAGATTAAATATATATCATATGAATCTCGCAATATATAATACTCTATAATAAAAAAATAATGTCATATTGATTTAGCTATTCATTATTAATACAGAACAAAATACCAAAAATTTCTAATGTAAAATATACATAAAAATCAATTTTACTTTTATAACTAACCATGCTATACTACTTAATAGTTAACAAAGAAAGGGAATAAAGTATGTCAAAATTAAGTAATAGAACTATTGTCATTATTGCCTTTGTTGCCATAATTGGTGGTATATTATTAATATCTGCTGACTATTTAAAAGGCAAAAAAGAACAAGCATATCAAAAAATAAGTATTTCACTATTTAGTGAAGTAAATGATAAAACTCAAGATAACACACCTCAAAATATTGAACAAACAGAAGAAGAATATGTCCCAACACCAAATCCAAATGGTTATCTTGGTATTTTAACCATTGATAAAATTAACCTACAACAAGGTTTCTTTGACAAAGACAATGAAAATAATAATGTTAGTAAAAACCTAACATTCCTATCTCCTTCCAATTACCCAGATGAAAAAAACGGTAATGTTATTTTAGTTGCCCATTCAGGAACAACCCACATCGCATACTTTAAAAACCTATATAAATTAACAGAAGGTGATACTGCTAAAATTGAATATAAAGGCCACCTATATACATATAAAATAGATAATATTTATAATGAAACTAAAGATGGAAACGTCACAATATATAGAGACACTACAAAACAAACCCTAACCATGATTACTTGTACAAAAAATGATAATACCAAACAAACCATATATATTGCTTACCTAGAAAGCGTAAAATAAACGCTTTATCGGGAAATAGCTTAGCTTGGTAAAGCGCTACGTTCGGGACGTAGAGACCGCAGGTTCAAATCCTGTTTTCCCGACCATTTAGAAAATAGTCCTTGAAAACCAAGGACTTTTAGTATAAATACTTACCTATATTATATCACATCTCATCAACAAGTAAATCATAATACACAAAGTGTTATGTGCGATATGGTATATATTTACTAAAAAAGGAAAAATAGGATTATATAATTATATCAAAGCGCAAAATCCTAATGTATTAGAAGGATATACAAAAGGAAACCGCAAAATAATAAATAAAAAATACAAAATAACAATTAGTTAAATATATTAATTTACATTCACTTTATAAAACAGAACTGATTTTAGAATATGCTTACCTTTAGCAAAAGCAAATAAACCAAAGACTATATAAAACAAATTTTAACTAAAGAAATTGTCATAAACTTTCTATGACAATTTCTTCATAATTGTCTAAATTTTTACACTCTAATTTTACCATCAACCTCTAAAAAATAACAATTATGACAAATAATGCCATAATTTTCCAAAACAAGTTGTATAAAACTCATACTTTCAAACATATAATAATAGTGAGGGGAAAACACCCTTATAAATAAAGGGTAAAACCCCAAAATTGGGTTAGACAAAAATCGACTCAATTTGACGCATATACCAAAATATGCTAGAATAAGGCCTGTTTTCTGATTTCGAGGTTTACAGGAGAGGGTGAAAATGGAAACAAACCAATCGGTTAAGGCCAATATTATGGCCATAATCATTTTGATAGTAGTCTCTGCCTTATGGCATCCTACTATTGCTAAGGCTCAAAGCCTTAAAGAATTTCGAAAATCATTCATGACAAACACACTTATGCAAGGCAAATTAAAAATGAATGAAAAAGAAGAAACACCTTTGAATTTAAACAAGTTAGAAATAAAGCCAATTAATAGTGAACTATCACAAGATGTAGATTCATTAAAAATTGAAATTAACATCGAAGAATTAAGACAGATTAAAATTGCTCGTAAAAAAGCATTAGAATTAGAAAAGAAAAAAGAAGAAGAAAGAAGACAAGCTGAAGAAAAAGCTAAAGCCGACGAAGCAGCTAAACAAGTAACAGCGAAGTCAGGAACTAGTATATCTTATGACGAATTAGTTGCTAAATTAAATCGTTCATTAAATTCAACTTTAGCTGGAAAAGGGGAAAGCTTTGCTAAATATGCCATTGAATTAGGTATTGACCCTTATTTAGCCGTTGCCATAGTTCTTCATGAAACAGGATGTAAATGGAACTGTTCAACTCTTCTTAAACAGTGTAATAATGTAGGAGGAATGAAAGGCTCACCAGGATGTAATGGTGGATCATATAAAGCATTTCCAAGTTTAGATGAAGGGATTAAAGCCTTTATGAATAATTTATACAATAATTATTATGCTCAAGGTCTAACAACCCCAGAGACTATTGGCCCAAAATATGCCGCTAGTCCTACCTGGTCATCTAAAATACGTTCTTACATGAATGAGATAGAAGCAAAATAAATTTTTTGCTTCTTTTATTTTGTCCAAAGTCAACCTTAAATTTCAAGGAAAACTTAAATTGTACACAAATTTGACGCTTATTTTTTATTATGATAAAATAATTAACAGAATAGTAGGAGAGATGTAAATGAACGAGGTTAAAAAAGTAACAGCTGTTATAGTATTTGGAGTATTATTATCAATTGCTTTACCACATTTTACAAGCATTAATCAAACCCAAAGCCTAGAAACAGAAACTACACCAAAAACTGAGACAACTACATCTAGTAATGAAGTTGCTATCGCAACTACTGAAGAAGACGAATCAGGCACTCCAGTTGAAGTTGCACCAGCACACCCAGTTCAAACTGAGCCACAAGTAACTGAACCTGTTCAAGAGCCTGTTGTCACTGAACCACAAGCTGAACCAATAGTTTATGACGGCTTAACTATGAATGAACTAGTTGAAAAATTAAATCGTTCATTACATTCAACTTTATCAGGAACAGGAGCTAGTTTTGCTAAATACGCTATTGAAATGGGTATTGACCCTTATCTAGCTGTAGCTATTGTTCTTCACGAAACTGGTTGTAATGGCACATGTAGTAAACAAGTCAAACAGTGTTATAACGTTGGTGGCATGAAAGGTGGACCAAGTTGTAATGGCACATCATATAAACGCTTTAATAGTTTAGATGAAGGCATATATGCTTTCATGAGTAATCTAAAAGAAAACTATTATGATAAAGGTTTAACCACTCCAGAAGCTATGAATAAAAAATATGCCGCTAGTACTAGTTGGGCAAAAAAAGTTCATCATTACATAAATAAAATAAAAGCAGCTTAAAGGTGTTTTTATTTTTGTATAGACATGATATAATCAAAGTAAAGGAGAGTAGATTAATATGCAAAAGGGGTGCCCAAAATGTGGTAGAATGATTGATGCAAATGTAACTAATTGTCCATACTGTAATTATAGTTTTAAAGATATAGATAACTTTTTTAAAAAGGTTTCTGATGATAACTATATTGAAAATGAAAAATATGCCGGATTTATTAAAAGATTAGTCGCCGGTTTATTTGATATATTCTTAATAGGAACCATTACTTATTTAATCCTAATTCTTATTAATAATTATCTAATAAAAATAACGGCAGACAATTTTTATATTGCTTTAATTATTTTTATCCCACTATATGTTTTATATAATTCTATTTGTGAAAGAACTGTTTGGCAGGGTTCTATTGGAAAATTAATCTTAGATATTGCAGTTGTTGACCAATATGAAAATCCCGTCACTTTTCCAATTGCTTTAAAAAGAAATCTTGCTAAAATAGTCAATATTTTAACCCTTGGAATTGGCTTCATTTTCTCAGCCGTACCACCACAAAAACAAGCCTTAAACGATAAATTAGCCCGCACTTATGTTATTAATAAATTAATTATGAAAGAAGAAACAAGCTTAAGCTTCGCAAGCCCTATAAAGCGCTTAGTCGCTTTTGTAATTGATATTTTAATTATTAGTCTTATATGCTATGGTCTGCTCGCAACTAATAACTTAATTAGAATGTTTGATTTTTCTCAAGTCATGATAAATACACTTAGTGATGCTAGATATATCTTATGCCTAGTAGTTATATTTTTCTACTTTCCGTTTTCCGAAAGTAGAACAGGCGCAACAATAGGTAAAGGTACAATGCATATCAAAGTTGTTAAATTAAATGGTGAAATTCAAGGATTTATTGGTTCCTTCATTAGAGAGTTAATATTAGTTTTAGATTTCATCACATTAGGCTTTCTTTCATCATTTGTCACACAAAAAAGACAAACAATAAAAGATATTTTAACTAGAACCGTGGTTATTGATAGATAGGTCAGAGCTAATCTTTGACCTTTTTTCTTTAAAAATAAGCAAATATATGATAAAATGAATATGACCTATACTAAAAGGAGGCAGTAATATGTGTGGCTTTGTCGGATACATTAATAAAGAAAAAGATAAAACAAAAACTATCAAAAAAATGGCAGACCTTATTGCTCATCGTGGCCCAGACTCAGAAGGTTACTACTGCGATAAAAATATTGCTTTAGGCTTTAGACGTCTAAGTATAATAGATTTAAAAAGCGGCTCACAGCCAATTTATAATGAAGATAAAACTAAAGTTATTATCTTTAATGGCGAAATATATAACTTCCAATCAATAAGAGAAGACTTAATTGAAAAAGGACATACTTTTACAACTAAAACTGATACGGAAGTCCTTCTTCATGGCTATGAACAGTGGGGTGAACAACTATTAGATAAACTAAGAGGAATGTTTGCCTTCGTTATATACGATACTAAAACAAACGAAATGTTCGCAGCAAGAGATTTCTATGGTATTAAACCTTTTTACTATGCTAAAATGGGCAATACACTAATATTTGGTTCTGAAATAAAAAGTTTCTTAATACATCCACACTTCAAAAAAGAATTAAACACAAAAATGCTAGAATACTATCTAACATTTCAATATAGTGCAGGAGAAGAAACATTCTTTAAAAATGTATATAAACTAATGCCTGGTCATTATATGAAATATAAAAATGGTAAATTAGAAATAAAAAAATACTATGAAATCAAATTCCAAGAAGATGACACAAAAACTTATGAAGAATGGAAAGAAGGAATCAAAGAACGCTTACAAGATTCCATTAAAGCACATAAAATAAGTGATGTTGAAGTAGGCTCATTCTTATCAAGTGGTGTTGATTCTTCCTTCATTGCTGCAAGTAGTGATGTTGATAAAACCTTTACGGTTGGATTTAATAATAAAAAATATAGTGAAATTGACTATGCCAAAGATTTATCTAGTAAAATAAATACCAAAAATATAAATAAAATAATTACTAAAGAAGAATATTTCAAAAATCTTCCAAATATTTTGTACTATATGGATGAACCTTTAGCTGATCCATCATCTATAGCTTTATATTTCGTTACAAAAATAGCCAGTGAAAACGTCAAAGTGTCACTATCTGGTGAAGGGGCAGATGAAATATTTGGTGGCTACAATATATATCAAGAACCTCTAACAGATAGTTGGTATTATAAAATACCATATCCAATAAGGTTCACTATCGGTAAAATCGCAAACATTTTCCCACATAAAAGAGGTATTAATTTTTTAATTAGACGTGGAAAAAAACTTGAAGATAGATTTGTTGGTAATGCTTTTATCTTTAATAATAAAGAAGTAAGTAAAATTTTAAAAAACAAAAGACAGACAAAAGGTTTTCAAGACTTAACTAAGCCATATTATGACAAAGTAAAAGATAAAGATGATATAACTAAAATGCAGTATATTGACTTCAATTTCTGGCTTATTGGTGATATTTTATTGAAGGCTGATAAAATGAGTATGGCCAATTCTTTAGAAGTTAGAGTACCATTCTTAGATAGACCACTAATAGATTATGCTTTAGGACTTCCAACCGAATTTAAAACTGATAAATACAAAACCAAAAAAATATTCAGAGATATTGCTGGAGAAGTCTTAGAAGATAAAGTCTCAAATAAAAAGAAACTAGGCTTTCCCGTACCAATTCGTGAGTGGATGAAAGATGAAGATATCTATAAACAAATAAAAGCCCTATTTACTAAAGATAATAAATTTTTCAACACTAAAAAAATTGTTAAACTATTAGATGACCATTGTAAAGGTAAAGCTGATAATAGTCGAAAAGTATGGACTATATATGTATTCTTACTTTGGTATGAAATTTTCTTTGGAGGTAGCAAATGATATTTTTCTATATTTCCCTATCAACATATATTTGTTTTAATATCATAAAATATAAAAGAATTTTTTCAGTTCTTCAAAAAAACAAATATGATTTAAAATCTTATAGTAAATGGTTATCTAAAAATTCAAAAGAAGTATTTTTAAATAAAGAATTATTATTTATTATCATAATAGTCATCGCTTTAAATTTTAACCTAAAAGTCATAGGTGTTAGTACAGTTATTTTATATACAATATTATTCTTATTAGACTATAAAAAGAAAAATAAAATTAAAGTAGATAAAAAACTTAAAACCAGAATTGTAATTTTAGTTTTAATGTATCTAGGATTAAACATATGGTTTATTTTAGACTATATAAGTTATCACTACGCCGATATAATATTTGACAACACTGCCTTTTATTATATAATTGTAGTTACACTTAGTTATCTTTCATATTTTATCATTTGGCTAGTTAACCTAATTGCACTACCATTTGATAAATTATTTAAAAGCATAGGGGGTAAATATGCTAAGAGTAAATTCAAAAAAAGTAAAACCAGGTGATACCTTTTTGGCCCTAGAAGGGCCATACACCGACGGCCACGATTATATTGAAGAAGCAATTGATAAAGGAGCTGCCTGTATAATCGCTAGCCATGGAGAATATTCCGTAAAAACTATCATCACTGAAGACACAAGAACTTATCTTTCAAACTATCTAAAAGAATTAAATTTAGAAAAATTAGAAAAATTAAAATTAATTGCTGTAGTTGGAACATATGGTAAAACTGTAACAGCCGATTTAATATATCAACTATTAAATAACCTAAATATCAAAACCGCATATATAGGTACTAATGGATTTTATTTAGATGGTAAAATGCAAAAAACGTCATCGACAACACCCGACATTTATGAACTATATGAACTTCTAAATGAAGCTTCAAATGCCGAATGCGAAGTAGTAGTAATTGAAACATCATCAAACGCTATTGAGCAAAGACACATTGAAGGATTGAGATTTGACGCTGCCATTTTCACCAACTTTACAGCTAATCAACATACTGATAACCAAAACTATCTAAATGAAAAAATCGAGCCATTTAAAATGCTTAAAAAAAATGGTTATGCCATTATAAATAAAGCAGATCCATATTATGAATATTTTGTCTTACCACAAAATACCAATGTTTTATATGGTTCTGAAGATAGCAATTACCCAATAAAAATCACCAATATTAACTATGATTATACCGAATTTACAATTGAATCCATACAAATGAAACTACCACTAATTGGCTCTTTCAATGTATATAATTATGCTCCAGCCTACATCACTGCCAAAATTCTAGGTTTTGACGAAGAAACCATTAAATCCGCTACTTTAACCATTCATCAAGCCGATGGACGTTTTGAAGGTATTAAATATAAAGATAGCCTTATTATCATCGACTATGCTCATGATTTAGATAATATTAATAACATTATTCAAAAAACAAAAGAAATATCCAAAGGAAAAATTATCACTATCATCGGTTGCGGTGGTGAGCGTCGTGTAGAACAAAGACCATTAATTGGTAAACTTGTTTCTGAAAGCACTGATTATGCCATTTTCACCACTGATAATCCTCGCCATGAAAATGAAGATGACATCATTGACTCCATAACCACCGATATTCAAACAGATAATTACATCAAAATAACTAATCGTAAAGAAGCCATCAAAAAAGGAATAAGTATGTTAGAAAATGAAGATATATTATTAATATTAGGTAAAGGTCATGAAGACACACAAATCATCGGTAGTGATGAATTTCCATTTAAAGACCGCGATGAAGTTATAAAATTAATTAAATAGCTTAAATTTCTATGTAAAATAAGTTACAAACAAAAAATTGTAACTTATTTTAATCTATTAGTGTGCTAATTTATAAAATAAATTTCAAACAAAGCAAAACATTTACAAAATAAATTGTATGTGCTATAGTGAATATATCAAGAGATACAAAGTGATGATATTCAAATATTTAAGTGTCATATTTTTAGATTTTAGCAACATAAAAAGTATAAAGCACTAATTGACCAAATTTTGAGTGTTGAGGATTATATATAATTGCATATAAAAATACAAAAAGTTAATAATGTGCAAAAAAATATTTTGACATTTTGTTCTATGTGATACACTTAAAACAAAGGAGGAAAAACATATGGAATGTCCAAGATGTGGTTCACAAGTTAATGAAGGAGACTTTTTTTGCAGTAATTGTAATTTACCAATAAATAATATTCAAAACGATTTTAATTCAAAAAATAAATATAATAATACTAAACAAAAACAAGCACTAAACCATAAAAAAATACCAACTAAATTAATAATAATAACTATCATAATAATTATTACAATTTTTATAGCAATAAATATAATTAAACATAATGAGTCATATCAAAAAAACAATAATTCTAATAATATAAAAGACATCATTGTAGAAAATGAAAATACCAATACGGTCACCTATAATGGATTCAATTTTAAAATACCGAAAGAACTAACCTCAACCCCATCAGAAGATGGATTATTAATTATTAATAATGATAAAAGTATTGCCATGGTAATTAAATATGACAATAGTGCAGAATATACAAATTATACACAAATGAAAAATTCACTTATTAACATTTTTAAAAAAAATAATAATAATTCAGTCGATTTTACCAGTGCTACAATAATTGAAAAAAAATACAACGGAACTAATTTTTTAATCACAAAAGATATAAAAAAAGGTAAAAGCGTAGCCGAACTAACCTATGTTGAAGCAAATAATGGAGTATTTTTAGTTTCTCTCGCTAAGCAAAATGAAAACATCACTGACAGCGATCGTACATTATACTATCCAATAATTGCCAGTGCTAATAACAATTAATAAAGGAAATAATCAAAACATCTCGTATGTTATATATAGAGGTGTTTTTGTGTGGAAAAAATAATTTTAGACAAATATCAAAAAAAAGTAATAAAAAACAAATCAAAAAATTTATTAGTCGTAGCCGGAGCTGGCTCTGGCAAAACTTTAACCATAATCCATAAAATTAAATATCTAATAGAAAAAAACATAAAACCAGATGAAATATTATGCATAACCTTCACTAAAGCTGCCGCATCTAGCTTAGAAAAAAAGTTAAAAAAAGAAAATATAACTATAAAAGTTAAAACTTTTCATAGTTTAGGATTTGAAATTATAAAAAAATCAGAAGTAACTTCATTAGTTAAAGAAAACTTTTTAGATAATCTAATCATTAAACATCTAAAAAAATATAAAAAGCTAACAAAAATAATAAATGCTAAATTCATAGAATTCGGTAAAGGTAACTCTGAAATTATAAAAAATAACATTCTCCAAAACTCATATTATCTGTATAAATTAAAAGATACAATAAAAACATTCATTAACCTTTTTAAAAGTAATAATTATAATATTACCAAGTTCGGTACATTCCACCAAATAAATAAACAAACAAATTTTTATAAAACCCAAACAAGGCATAAACTTTTTTTAAACCTTGTAAAAAACATATATGAAGAATACGAATATCAGTTAATTTATACAAACCAAATAGACTTCCAAGACATGATTAATAAAGCAACTAAAATAGTACAAAAAGAAGGTATATATCCTTATAAATACATAATAATAGATGAATATCAAGACTCATCATTAAATAAATGTGAACTAATAAAAGCCATTCAAAATCAAACAAATGCCTCTTTAATTGCTGTAGGCGATGATTGGCAGTCCATCTATCAATTTACCGGTAGTAACCTTGAAATATTTACAAACTTCAAAAAATACTTTCCAAAAGCCAAAATTATAAAATTAAAAAACACTTATCGAAATAGTAAAGAACTTATTAAAGTCACTCACAAATTTATTATGCAAAACAAAAATCAAATAAATAAAAAAATGTCCTCAAAAAAAAGTAACCCAACTCCAATTCATATATATTACTATAAAGATAACTTAAACGATGTATGGGATAATATTGTTAAATCTACAAAAAACAAAACCTTAATATTAGGGCGCAATAATGATGACATAAATAAAATCCCTTATCTAAATAAAAACATGTATTACATGACAGTTCATAAATCAAAAGGTTTAGAAGCTCCAGAAGTTATAATTATAAATCTCGAAAATTCCGTAACTGGTTTTCCAAGTAAAATCAAAAATAGTGAATATTTAAAATATGTTCTACCACAAACAGAAAAAAATCATAATGAAGAACGTAGACTTTTTTATGTCGCTTTAACCAGAACACAGTCCAAAGTAATTTTATTAGTCAATCAAGAAAACCCATCAATTTTTATTAATGAAATCATAAAACATTCAAGTAAATACATCAAAATGATTGATAATAATGACAAAACAGGGTATAATAAAAAACGCCCATAAAAATTTACCATTTTTTTCTAAATGATTTTTCGAACAATTTTTGTTCTAAAACCTATAATATATGATATAATGGGTAAGATTTAAAAGAAAATTTGTGCATTGTAAAAACAATGTATATGGCATTATTACACGAAAATATTACCATTGCCATAGCGAGGAGCGTTCTACATGACAAAAAAAGAAGAAGCTGTAAAACTGATAAAAGAAAAATTAAATAACAAAACATTTTTAACATATAAAGAAATAGCATCCATAACCGGATATCATCCCAAATATATTTTAAAATTAAAAAAAGAAGTTATTAATGGAACTGTTAGCTTTGTACATGGCAATAAAAATAGAGTACCATCTAATATTATGAGTGAAGAAGAAAGAAAAAAAATAATTAACTTATATAAAAAGAGCAATGTTAGTATACGTAAATTTTGTAAATTTTATAATAGCCGAAGCTATTCATGCATCTATAACTTATTAAAAGAAGAAGGATTACTTAAAACTACCAAATAAAGGTAGTTTTTTTGTCGAGTAATAATCCACATAAATGTACAACCCTCCTAATATCTTTTGGTAGGAGGTGCTTATATGTACAAAGGTCTAACTAACGAAGAAGTAATTAAAAGTAGAAAAAAATATGGAAGTAATGAGATTAAAGCTTCAAAAAAAGAAAGTTTTATACACAAACTAATAGCCACACTAGGTGACCCTATCATCAAAATTCTAATTATTGCCTTAGTTGTAAAAACCCTATTCCTATTTCAAAACTTTGATTGGTATGAAACAATTGGAATCGTCATCGCTATTTTCCTTGCCTCATTTATATCAACAATATCAGAATATGGAAGTGAAAAAGCCTTTGAACAACTTCAAGCTGATGCCTCAAAGATAAAAATAAAAGTCATGCGTAATAACCAAATTAAAGAAATAAATATTGACGATATCGTTGTTGGTGATATTGTTCTATTAAACCCCGGTGATAAAATACCTGCTGATGGTCGACTAGTCAAAGGCACCATAAGTGTCAATGAATCTAACCTCAACGGTGAAATGAAAGAAAAGTGGAAAAAAGACGGTAGCGAAGTATTTCGTTCATCAGTTGTCTATCAAGGATTAGCCACCATGGAAGTTACTAAAGTAGGTGACCAAACATTCTATGGAAAATTAGCAAAAGAAGTAGGTGAAAAATCACCAACTAGTCCTTTAAAATTAAGACTAGTAAAATTAGCTGAAATAATTAGTAAAATTGGCTATATTGGAGCTATTCTTGTCAGTCTATCATACTTATTTTCTGTAACCGTTATTGAAAATAATTTTGAACCAGATGCCATTATAAACACAGTAACAAATTTTCCGTTAATGTTCGGTCATATTCTAAGAGCTTTAACTTTATCTGTAACCATTATAGTCGTTGCCGTTCCTGAAGGCCTTCCTTTAATGGTTACTCTTGTGTTATCATCTAATATGAAAAGAATGCTTAAAAGTAATGTCTTAGTCAGAAAACTAATGGGCATTGAAACCGCTGGAAATATTAATGTATTATTTACCGATAAAACTGGTACCATTACAAAAGGAAAACTAGATGTTATTGCCATTAGTGACGCTGAAGGTAATACATATAAAAGTATAAAAGAACTAAAACAAAATCAATCTTATTATACAAGAGTAAAACTATCTCTAATAGCCAATAATGAAAGCAAATATAGTGATGAAAATATACCAGTAGGAGGAAACATCACTGATAGAGCACTATTAAAATTTTTTAAATCATCAAATCTTAACTATAAAATAAAAGATAAAATTCCTTTTAATAGTGAGAATAAATATGCCTTAACTGAAGTAGAATATCAAAGTAAAACAATTAACTTTATTAAAGGCGCCCCTGAAGTAATTATAAAAAAATGCACACATTATTATAAAAACGAACAAAAAAGGCTCTTAACAAATAAAGCTAAAATATATACTCAAATAAAAAAAGCCACTGACCAAGGCATTAGGGTATTAGCCTTTGGAACAACTGCTTCCAAAAGAAATATTGAAAGAATTACTTTAATTGGATTAGTTTACATAAAAGATGAAGTAAGACCAGAAGCAATCGAAGGTCTAAAATTAATAAAAAAAGCTCATATAAATACCGTTATGATAACTGGTGATAATATTGATACTGCTAAAGCAATTGGTAAAGAAGTAGGACTTATAACAAGCCCAACTGACATAATCTTATCCAGTGCAGAATTCAATCAAAAATCTGACGAAGAACTAAAAAAACTTCTTCCTAATTTAAAAATACTTGCTAGATCACTACCACAAGATAAAAGTAGACTAGTTAAAATTGCCCAATCAGCCGGACTCATAGTAGGAATGACAGGTGACGGTGTCAATGACGCTCCCGCCTTAAAAAAAGCTGATGTCGGTTTTGCCATGGGCTCCGGCACTGAAGTAGCTAAAGAAGCTAGTGATATTGTTATATTAGATGATAATCTTCTTTCAATTTCAAATGCCGTTCTATACGGACGAACAATATTCAAAAGTATCAGAAAATTTATCATATTCCAACTCACCATGAATATATGTGCCGTAAGTATTTCTATAATAGGACCATTTATTGGTGTCGATGTACCAGTAACAGTAATTCAAATGCTTTGGATTAATATGGTTATGGATACCTTAGCCGGCATCGCTTTCTCATTCGAACCACCTTTAAAAGAATACATGGATGAAAAGCCAAAAACTAAAAACGAAAACATAATAAATCGGTATATGAAAGATGAAATACTTTTCACTGGAGCATACTCAGCTCTAATGTGTGTCTTTTTCCTAAAAGCCCCGTTTATTCATGATATTTTTAGAGATAGTAGTGATGATAAATATTTAATGACTGCCTTCTTTGGTCTATTTATTTTCATGGGCATCTTTAATTCATTTAATGCTAGAACCCATAGATTAAATTTATTTGCCCACCTTTCTAAAAATAAAGTTTTCTTAGTTGTCATCATCTTTATTTTAATTGTTCAAATATATCTAATCTATTATGGCGGCGACCTTTTTAGAGCCTATGGTCTAAACCCAACTGAATTTGAAATTATGTTGTTGCTTTCTCTAACTGTTGTTCCAGTAGATTGGTTAAGAAAAATATATTTGCGAAAACAAGGGGAAATCGGTGGTGTATAATTTGATTTTTTTCAGGTATTTGTTATAATATAAGCGAAAGAAGGGATACCATGAATAAAAAATTATATCCAATGTATATGAAAGGATTAACCGCTATTTTCGGTATTGCTCTTGCTAGTACCTTAATTGGTTGTCAAACAACTAAAACAGAAAACAATGAAACTCAAAATAACGAAACAATTCAAAATACAGATTCAACCACTAACGAAATAAATGAATATTTAGAATCTCAAATGCAGAAAGATACCCAAGCTGAGGCTGCTATTAGTATGATGTTAGATGGAGCCAATGCTTTAAAAGAATCTGCTAGTGAATCAGCTAATAGCGAAGAAGTTCAATCCGAATTAAGTAAAGCTATGGATAACTTTAAAGTGTTAAGTGATTTTATATTTAATGGCGGTGAAATTGACGGAGTAACCTTCAGTGAATTAAGTGATGAGGGAAAAGAAAATGCCAAAAACGCCTTAAACTCTTTAGATAACACTATAAATGAATTAGTACCAAATTATAAAGAAAGATTTAAAGAATGGTTTACAGATAGTGCCGCAAAAGGACTAGATGCTCTTGACAGTTTAAAAGACAAAGGCAGCGCACTTTGGGATGAAATTCAATCAAAAAGAAAAACAAGATAAAAAATTCTAAAAAGGTAATATGTAAAAAAGTTACCTTTTTTATATTGTGCTCATCAAAAAAATGTGGTATATTTACATAGGTAAAATAAAAAGCTTAAATTAAGAGAGGGCAAGGTAAGATTTATGATAAACTTTATTGTATGTGATGATGTAAAACAATACCGTGAAATGGTTGAAAGAGTTATTGATACCTATATGATGAAAAATAAATTAGAATATAAAACTCATATATTTTATGATTATGATAGTAAATTTATGGAAATAGTAGAATCAAGACTATCATTTAAAATATATATACTAGACATTGAAGCTCCAACTAGATCAGGCATTGACATTGCAAGAATCATTAGAACAAAAGATGTAGATAGCGTTTTAATATTCTTAACCGGCCATCAAGAGTTAGGCAATGTCGTTATGAAAAATGACTTCTTATTTCTATCCTACATTAATAAATTTGATAACTGTGAACAAAGATTAACTAATTCAATTGATAAAGCATTACAAGTATTCAAAGTAAAAAGTGTTATCAGATTTAAAGATAACGGTGTAGTCTACACAATTCCTCAAGATGACATCTTATATATCACTAGAGATAGCGTTGATAGAAAATGTATAATCGTGACTGATTATAATGAATTTAAAGTAGGCAAATCATTAAGCGAATTAGAAGAAATGGTAAATGATAATTTCATTAAAACTCATAGAGCATGTTTAATGAACCGTAAACGCGTCCTCAGTTTTAGCAAATCGCAAAAACAAGTAACCTTTGATAATGGTATGACTTCTGATTTAGTCTCTACTAGGTTTGATAAGGAGTTGATATAAGATGGCAGAGTTAAATATACAAACTATATTAATCAACTATATAGTATCCTTTATGCTTTCATTTTTTTATGCAAATTGTTGGTCATCATGTTTATATACACATCAAAAAATAAAGTTACATAAAAAAATAATACTCATTATTATTTTATCAATAATTGCAACTATGTATATATACACTTTTCCAAATCCCTTAAGACTAATCATTGTGTTTTTATCTTTGATTTTAGTTTGCTATATATTTATTACAAAGAATTTAAAACAAAGTATACTTCTAGTTATTTGTTCGCAGTTAACTATTTGGATTGCAGAAAATAGTTTTATGATTTTTACATCATTATTTAAACTTGAAAATATTGAAACTATTACATTAATACCAAGTATATATTTTTTATTAAATATGTATGTTACATCAATCTCTTTTATAATGTTAAAATTAAAGTTACCACAAAAGTTATATAAATTATTGGTTGATACTACAAAAACTGTCAAAGATAATGAGACCTTAATATATTCATTTATTATAATTGCAATTATAGTAATTTCAATGATTGAAAACTATATGCATTTACCATCATTAGTTATTATAATTACAAATGTAACAATGGGAATTATATTTATTGGAATTATTTTTATGTCAAGTAAAATTAAAGCTAATTACAA
>CALVRQ010000036.1 GCA_944358685.1 uncultured Bacilli bacterium | reverse complement strand
TGTTTAGTCATTTTGTAATAAATCCTCCTTCTGTGTTAAGCTATCTTGCTTACATTTACATGTTACCATGTTTGATTTTAAAATTCAATATATTTTGTTATTTTTTAACGCTTTAATAAGGATTTTTACAAGTATTTCGGAAATAAATTACCTTTTTGTTAAATTACTATTGCGAAGAGGTTGCCTGAGCCTTTATTTACAAGCTTTGTCAGGGTTTGTTTTAATTTAAATCTAACTGAATCTGGCATTAAAGAGAGTTTGGCTTGGATACCTTCTTGAACGATTACATCTAGACTTCTTCCAAATATTTCACTTTTCCAAATATTGTTACTTCGACTATCTTGATCTTTCATAAGGTGACTTATTAATTCTTTACTTTGGATTTCTGAACCAATTATCGGTTCAAATGTACTTTCAACGTCAACTCTAATCATATGAATTGATGGAGCAACAGCTTTTAGTTTGATTCCATAACGACTACCTTGTTTAATTATTTCTGGGGTGTCTAAAGTCATGTCTGCTAGGGTTGGAGAAGCAACTCCATATCCAGTTTGTTTGACCATTTTTAATGCATCTTTGACTTGGTCATATTCTCTTTTAGCTTCGCCTAGGTCTTGGAATAAGCTTAGTAATTGTGAACGGCTAGTTATATCAACGCCTATTATTTCTTTTAATACTTCATTATATAAGTTGGCTGGAGTTTTTAATGTTACTCTAACGTTTCCTGTTGCTGTATCTACTTCTGATAAATATGCTTTTTCAATATATTGGCACTGCTCTAATTTGCCTGTTATTTGTTCAATATCTCTTAATTTATCTATTTCATGAATACTATCTCTGATGCTATCAATATATGATTTTTTTAACCAATTATTGGGGTCTAAGCAAGCTACCCAATCAGCCATTTCTACATCAATACAAGTGACTGGAAATTCATATAAAGCTTCTCTTAGAATGTTATATGCATCTCTTTCACTCATATTATCAATGTTCATTGGTATAACTGGGGCGTTATACTGTTCTCTCAAGTTTTCGGCTAAGTTTTCTGTTTCTGGTAGCATTGGATGAGTAGAGTTAACTAAAACAATGAATGGCTTTCCTATTTGGGTTAATTCTTCGGCTATCCTTTGCTCAGCTTCAACGTAGTCACTTCTTTCGAATTCGCCAATTGAGCCATCGGTTGTTACTAAAATGCCGATGCTTGAATGGTCTTTAATAACTTTTTCGGTGCCAATTTCAGCAGCTTCAACGAATGGAATTGATTCTTCATACCATGGTGTATGAACCATTCTTGGACCATTTTCATCTTCATAGCCTTTTGCGCCATTAATGACATATCCTACGCAATCAACTAATCTAACACTGGCTGTAAAATCATCTATTTTAATGGTTGCGGCATTACTTGGAACGAATTTTGGTTCTGTGGTCATGATAGTTCTTCCTTGGGCTGACTGAGGAATTTCGTCTAAGGTCCTTTTTCGTTCATATTCATCTTCAATATTAGGTACGACTAAATTTTCAATGAATCTTTTTATAAAAGTTGATTTTCCTGTTCTAACTGCACCTACTACTCCTAAATAAATATCGCCACCGGTCCTTTCGGTGATGTTTTTGATAATGTCTATTTTTTCCATATTATCCCTACTTTCTTCAATTAAATATATGAGGTAAATTTTTAAATATGAAGAAAATACTATAAATAATTTAATCTTTTATAGACATTATTTAACACTACTAAGCTTTATTTTATATTGCTTTATTAGGTTCTTGGAACTACAATTATAATGGAGGCGATGATATGGAAGTAAAAGATATTAAAAAAGTAGCCTGTGTTGGTGCGGGCGTTATCGGTTATAGCTGGGCACTTTATTATTCTTTGAAAAAGTTTCCAGTAAATGTCTATGACTTGACTGATGAGAAGCTAGAGATGGCAAAAAAAAGGATTCACGATAGTTTACTTAATTTAATGAAAAATAATGTTGTTACTGAAGATGAAATTACCGAAATTGAAAACAGGATAAATTATACTACTTCTATGGAAGATGCTGTAAGAGATGTACAATTTATTACAGAGTCTGGCCCTGAAAATTATGATGTTAAACAAAAGATGGCTGAAGAAATGGAAAAATACACAGCTAGTGATACAATTATTGCATCTTCAACTTCTGGATTACTTGTTAGTGAGATAGCTAAATATGCTAAAAATCCTGAAAGATTTATTGGAGCTCACCCTTATAATCCACCACATTTAATTCCGCTTGTCGAACTTACTAAAGGGGATAAAACTACTGATGAGGTTTTGGAGTGTGCGAAAGAGTTTTTTAAGTTAATTGATAAAGAACCTGTTGTATTACAAAAAGAAGCTTTAGGCTTTATTTGTAACAGAATACAAATGGCGGTTTATCGAGAAGTGTGCAGTTTAGTTATGAATGGTGTTTGCACAATTGAAGATGCAGATAAGGCGGTTACTTATGGTCCTGGGCTTAGATGGGCTATTATGGGCCCTAGTTTAGTATTTGAATTAGGTGGTGGAGAAGGTCACATTGATGGACTGATGAAACATTTAAACCCTTCAATTAGTTTATGGCTTCATGATATGGCTGATTTTAAAGATTTTCCTGAAGAGTTTCCTGAGATTGCTAGAAAAGGTGTTGAAGAAGCTTTGAAGCATCGTCCTAAGGAAATTGGTAATGATGATGCTTCTTTAGCTGAATATCGTGATAAAATGTTAATTTCATTATTAAAATTGCATAAAAAACTTTAAAGAAAAGGGCATTGATTAAATCATTTTATCAATGTCCTTTGGTACTTTATCATTGATGACAGCATCAATGATTTTATTTTGGTTTTCTTCTGAAACTGTTTTACCAGTCATTTTACTTAATTCACCGATGACTTCTCTTAGGGTTCCTTCATCTTTTAAATTACCTTCTTGTAATTTTTTGGCTAAATCTAAGATTGTTTCTTTATTTACATTAGTTTTTTGTTCTACACGTTTGAAAAAGCTATCTGAAAATGCCATTTTAAAACCTCCTACATTAATATATGCGGGAGGTTTTTGGTGGCTACTGCTCTCCTTTATTTTTGAAATTTAATTTTATTGGAGTTCCTGTAAAGTCAAAGTTTTCTCTGATTTTATTTTCTATATATCTTTCATATGAAAAGTGAATTAGTCCTTTACTATTGACTTGGATATTAAAGGTTGGAGGACATATGTTACTTTGAGCTGAGAAATATATTTTTAATCTTTTTCCTTTATATGAAGGTGGTAAATTCAAAGCATATGCTTCAGTAATGACATCGTTTAATGCACTTGTAGGAATTTTTTTATGGGCATTTTCGTTTGCTTTTATAATTTCTGGCATTAATGTATGAATTCTTTTTTTGGTTAATGCGGATAAGAATACAATTTTTGCATATGGTATGAAGTTAAATTGGTATTTGATTTCTTCTTTCCATGTTTTCATAGCTTTATCTTTATCTTCTACTGTATCCCATTTATTTACAGCAATAACTATAGCTTTTCCTGCTTCAATAGCGTATCCTGCAATGTGTTTATCGTGCTCGATAATGCCTTCTTCAGCATTTATTACCAAGACACAAACGTCTGATCTGTCAATGGCTTTTAGAGAACGAAGTAAGCTATATTTTTCAACGGTTTCATATATTTTACCGCGTTTACGCATTCCAGCAGTATCAATAACAACAAAATCTTGGTCATGATATCTAAATGGGGTGTCAATGGCATCTCTAGTGGTTCCAGCAATAGGACTTACTATTACCCTTTCTTCATTTAATAAGGCATTAACTAGACTACTTTTTCCAACATTTGGTCTACCAATTATAGAAAATTTGATGGTATTTTCATCATATTCTTCTTTTATTTCTTTAAAATTTTTGGTTATTTCATCTAATAGACTAGATATACCACTGTTGTGCTCGGCTGATATTTCAATATAGGTATCAAAGGCCAAGTCATAAAAATCATATTGATGTTCTTGATAAGCTTTGGCATCTGTTTTATTAATAGCAACAATCACTGATTTACCACTTTTCTTTAAAATATCTTTGACTGTATAATCATTAGCGGTTAAACCTTCTTTACCATCAACAACAAAGACAATGATATCAGCCTCGTCGATAGCAAGTTCAGCTTGTCCTTTTATTTCAGTATTGAAGTTACCAGTTGCGATGTCAATTCCTCCAGTATCTATAAGATGAAAACTATAATCTAAATAGTTTACAGTTCCATAAAGTCTATCTCTGGTTACACCTGGATTATCATTAGTTATGGCTATTTTACTTCCAACTAAACGATTAAATATTGTGGACTTCCCAACATTTGGTCTTCCGACTAGGGCGACAATTTGTTTTCTCATTAGTATCACCTACTTTTTATGATTTTACTTTCTCTTTTTATTCTTTTTCCTTTTTTTCCATATATTATTTTACTATTTTCGAGTATTTTACCTAATTTTATAGTGTTTATTTTTTCTTCGGCTTCTAGGTAAAATTTATAGTCTTTTTGATAGATAGTAAACTGCTTTAAAATATTTTTATCCAATGTGAAAATATCATCTATTTCATACAAAAAAGAATCTTCGATAATTTCAATATTTAATTCTATTTGATTATTGAAATAATCTAAATACTCGAGTTCTTCTTTTTGCATGTCAATGATTAATCCATAGTTTTTATCTTGATATATGAAAACATTATAATAACCATTTAATTCAACAGAATATTTATTTAATATTTTGAGTAATTTTTTTTCAATTTGATTATAGTCATTCAAATCGTAGTTTTTTAAATAAAAATTACCTAATATAATTACTATATTATCATCTATTATAAGTTTCATTTAATCACCTAAAATAGTGTATGAAACTTAGAAATAGATGTTATTAGCTACATCATTCTTTCTATTTTTTTATGCACTTCTTCTTTGCCATCTTTGGTTATACTTGAAAAAGTTACAAATTCATCACCGACAACTAAATCTAGGTCATTTAAAATCATGTTGCGTTGTTTTTGTCTTGCGGTAATCCCTATCTTATCTACTTTAGTAGCGACAATGGTTACTGGTATTTTATAATATTTTAAAAAGTTATACATTAAAATATCATCATTGGTTGGTCTATGGCGAAAATCAATAAGTAAAAAAACACATCTTAAGTTTTTCCTATTTATTAAGTAATCTTCAATCATTAAACCAAATTTTTTTCTTTTGGTTTTACTTACTTTGGCAAAACCATAGCCAGGAGCATCAACTAAGTAAAATTCATCATTTACATTATAGAAATTAATAGTTTGTGTTTTTCCTGGTCTACTAGAAGTTCTAGCAAAATTTTTTCTGTTTATAATGGTATTTATAAAACTACTTTTCCCAACATTCGACCTTCCAACTAACATATATTCTGGTTTATTATCGGTTGGGTATTGACTTCTACGAATGGCCGAAACTGTTAGATCTACGGATTTAATTTTCATTTGAATCACCTTAACTATTCCATTAAAGTATAACAAAATTAATGTGAAAAGTAAAGATTTGCCTTTTTTGTCTTATGAGTTCCTAATTGTTTTGTTGCTTTTTTATGAAAATTTTTTATTTTTTGAAGGAAATTTGATTTTTACGAAGTATGTTTATATATGAAGGGGCTTAGAAAGGAGTTATATGAAAAAATTTTTACTAGTTGTGTTTTTGCTTGTTTTGACAGTACCTGTTTATGGTCTTGAAAACAGCATTAAATACAAGTATTACCGTTTAAATAAGGTAATGGGTCCTTTGGTATTTAAAGATGATATTAGTGAGGAGTTTCCACTAATTGATGAAGCTAATCCAGTTAAAACAAAGCTAAGTGAGTTATCTATTAATAAACCAATGGAAAAAGATGGAAGGGAGATATATGAATTTGATGGATATCATTATTTAAAAGTTCCAATGATTGATTCGCTAGAGATAGTAGTTGGAAGTAATTCTAATATTTATAATATTGATATTACTTCGGTTAATGGCGAGATTGAATTTAAAAGTGACAATGACGGAAGTTTAGATAGTAACGAAACCGGGAATTTTTCATTTAGTCCAACCAACATTAATGATTTAATAATTAATTTACAAACAGGTGGTGGTGATAATTTCCATTTTGTCACTTTATATTTTAAATCTAATAATGTTATTGTAAGTTCACTTAAGACTTCAGCACGACCGAGTGCTAATCATACTTTTAAAGGTACGCAAAGTATATTACAGGAAAAAAGTTTTGAAAATGTTTATTTTACTGATGAACAAAATGATGATAATTTAATTTATCAAGGTCAAGTGAAGCTTTACCAATACTTTGATTATCAATATCAATCTTACAAACTTGAAAAAGAATATTATCCTGATTATTTGAGTGAACCTTTTGAAGATTATATTTACCGAGATGATAACGATTATATTATAGAAGAAGTTTTGGATAATGACAATGAATCCACTTCTATTAGTGCTAGTAATATTCCTGATACTAAAACTGTGGATAATGGTGAAGTTAAAAACCTAGTTAAAAAAATTGAAAATAAAAATCAGTTTCTCGACAAAAAAATACCTGAGGTTATAGTAGATAATGATGTTCCTAATATCAATAAAGAAAAGCCTAAACAATACCAAAGTGTTTTAAAAATGGATAATAATAAAACTATTTCTAATAAGGTTGATAATAGTAAAATGTATACTTATTTTATATTGGTTATATTAGTAATTCTATTATTATTGATGTTGAAAGTTAGAAATAGACTTAAAAATAGCTTTAGATGATAGTTTTTATCATCTTTTTTTGATAAAAACGTGAAAATATATTGACTTTTTATTGTTTTTAATGATATACTTTATGAGTAACTTGTCTTGGGGAATTAGCTCAGTTGGCTAGAGCACCTGCTTTGCACGCAGGGGGTCAGGAGTTCGAGTCTCCTATTCTCCACCATTAGAAGTTAAAGCGAACTTTGTCTATTTTATAGGTGGGTTTGCTGTTCATATAAAATTATAGTGTTTTATAACACAAAAAGCCATTTCTTTGACTGGAAATGGTTTTATTTTTTCTTTTAA
>CALVRQ010000035.1 GCA_944358685.1 uncultured Bacilli bacterium | reverse complement strand
AAGTAGATAGTGGGCATAGTGTTCGTCCGGCCATTTATCTATCGTCAGACCTAACGCTATCGGGAGATGGAAGTCAGTCTAATCCATACACAATTGAATAAACTTGGTAAAAATAGCCAAGTTTTTTTGTAAACAATTCTAGGCCATAATCATATATTTAATTGGTGATTATATGTTCTTTAAAAATATACACAAAAGAATGAAAATAACTTTACTCATAATATTATTTATTTTTATTGTTATCATTTTAAGAGTATTTTATATCCAAGTAATTGATTATAAAAAACTAAACAAAAAAGCTAGTGATCTATGGAGTAGAAACTTACCAATTAAAGCAGATAGGGGATTAATATACGATAGAACAGGTGTTATTCTAGCCGATAACGCCACAACAACATCATTAGTGGTTATTCCAAACCAAATCAAAAACAAAGAAGAAACTGCTACTAAATTAGCTGAAATATTAAATGTGAGTTATGAAAGTATGTATAAACATGTCAGTAAAAAAACATCTATTGAAAGAGTGCACCCAGAAGGTAGAAAATTATCATATGAAACTGCTGACAAAATAAAAGCCTTAAAATTAGATGGTGTATATTTAGTTAAAGAATCAAAAAGAGTCTATCCTTACGATAGCTATATGGCTCATACATTGGGGTTTGTTGGAATAGACAACCAAGGATTAAGCGGTCTTGAACTAACTTATGATGAGTATCTAACTGGTGAAGACGGAGCTATAAAATACTTTAGTGACGCCAAAGGAAACAAATTATCCTTAAGCGAAGTATACGAACAACCTCAAGATGGTATGAATATAACCCTAACCATCAACAATGAAATACAAGCCTCATTAGAAAGAGAATTAAGTAACGCCGTAACAAAATATAACCCAGATAGAGCAATCGGCTTAGTCATGGACCCAAATACCGGAGAAATATTAGCCATGTCCGCAAGACCAACCTTCGACTCAAATAATTATCAAGACTACAGTATAGAAGAAATAAATAGAAACCTACCAATATGGGCCACCTATGAACCGGGTTCTACTTTCAAAATAATAACTTTAGCCGCTGCTTTAGAAGAAGGAAAAGTTGACTTAGAAAAAGATACTTACTATGACAAAGGCAGTATCAAAGTAGAAAATGCTACTATCCATTGTTGGAAACATGGTGGTCATGGAAAAGAAACATTCATGCAAGTAGTTGAAAACTCATGTAACCCAGGATTCGTTATTTTAGGTCAAAGATTAGGTAAAAACACCTTATTTGATTACATAGATAAATTTGGATTTGGTAAAAAAACTGGTATTGACCTAAATGGTGAATCCACAGGAATTATATTTGATAGAAGTAAAGTTGGCCCTGTAGAACTAGCCACAACTGCTTTTGGTCAAGGCGTATCAGTAACTCCGATTCAGCAAGTCACCGCCGTAAGTGCTGCTATTAATGGTGGAACTTTATATAAACCTTATATTGTAAAAAGTATAAACGAACCTGAAACAAATACTGTTATCAAAGAAAACAAACCAACTGAAGTAAGAAAAATCATCAGTGAAGAGACAAGTAAAAAAGTAAGAGAAGCCTTAGAAAACGTTGTTGCCAACGGTAGTGGACGAACATCTTACATAGATGGATATAGAGTAGGTGGCAAAACTGGAACTGCTCAAAAAGTTCAAAATGGCATCTATCTTTCAAATAATTATATATTGTCATTCATCGGATTTTTACCAGCCGATAACCCACAGGTTGTAGTTTATATTGCCATAGATAACCCAAAAGGAACAGTTCAGTATGGTGGAACCACTGTTGGTCCAATTTCCAAAGCCGTTTTAAAAGATTGCATTAAAGCCTTAGATATACCAAGAAGCGAAGGCGGAAAAGATAAAAAATATAAATGGCCAGACCCTAAAACTTATACTGTTCCTGACGTCACAAATAAATCAGTAACCGATGCTAAAAAAGAATTAAAGAATTTTAAAGTATCAATTGAAGGTAGTGGTGATAAAGTTACCTATCAGTCGCCTGAAGCTGGAACAAAACTAGAAGAAGGCAAAACCATTAGATTATTCACAGAGTAGAGGTGATTACCGTGCTTATATTAACAAAATCAATCATGGCCATGATGATTAGTTTCATCTTTGCTGTTATAACCGGATTAATCATCATTCCTTTATTAAAAAAAATCCATGCCTCTCAAAGCTTAAGCATTTATCTTCAAAGAACTCACAAATCAAAAGAAGGCACCCCTACTATGGGTGGGCTTATCTTTATCTTACCAACCATCATCATCACCTTAATATTCATATACTTAAAAAAAATAGAAGTAACCTATACTTTAATTATCATAATATTCACCTTTATCAGTTATGCTATCATCGGATTCATAGATGATTATCTAATTATAAAAAAACATAACAATAAAGGCTTAACTAAAAGTCAAAAATTCACCCTTCAAGTCCTTGTCGCTATTATCTTCTTCTATCTTTTCATGAAATCGGGTAGTGAACCCTTACTTTGGATTCACAGTCTAAATATTAAACAAAATATTGGTTGGCTTTATGGAATTTTAATTCTTTTTATCCTTGTCGCAAGCAGTAATGCGGTAAATTTAACCGATGGTCTAGATGGCCTAGCTGGCGGTTTATCTGTAATTTGTTTTTTGACCTTTGGTATTATCTCTTGGAATACAGGCTGGTTAGAAGGTTATGAAGATATTGCCATATTTGCTTTCACGTTGATAGGAGCTTTATTAGGCTTTCTAATTTTCAATACTAATAAAGCTAAAGTTTTCATGGGTGACACCGGATCACTATGTTTAGGAGCTACATTAGGAGCCTATGCCATAACAACCCGCCATGAATTGTTATTAGTTCTCATTGGTATCGTTTTTGTCTTAGAAACATTAAGCTGTATAATTCAAATAACCGTTTATAAACTTACTAAAAAAAGAGTATTTCCTATGACGCCGATTCATCACACCTTTGAAAAAATAGGTATGAAAGAAACCGACATCGTTAAAATGTTTTGGACCATTGGCTTAATTGCATCAATGTTTGCCTTAGTATATGGGGTGTGGTTATGAAAAAATTTAATCTAAGTTTATTTATAAGTGTTATTATTTTATCCTTGTTTGGACTTTTAATGGTTTATTCTTCCTCAAGCATTTGGGCCGAATATAAATTTGATGACCCATTTAAATACGTTAAAAACCAAGGACTATTTTTAATTTTAGGTATTATTATCATGTATTTTGTAAGTAAAATAGATTATAAAAAATATTATAAGTATGCTTCTAAAATTTTCCTAGTTTGTTTTATCTTAATTGTTCTAGTTTTAATTGTTGGAACTGAAAGAAATGGTAGTAAAAGTTGGTTTGGCATTGGTTCATTTGGTATCCAGCCCAGTGAATTCATGAAACTAGCCATGATAATATTCACCAGTAAATATCTATATAACAATAAAAAAGATATTGGCAATATAAAAAAAGGTGTTATGCCAATCCTCGGTTTAACTTTAATAATCTTTCTTTTAATTATGCTTCAGCCCGATTTTGGAACTGGTGTTATCTTAGTCATGGGTGTTATTGGTTTACTATTCGTCGGAGGAGTAGATTTAAAATTCTTTTTGAAAATCGGCCTTTTAGGAGTAGGTGGAATCGTTGCCTTAATTTTAGCTGCTCCTTATAGATTAAAAAGAATTTTATCTTTCTTAAACCCTTGGAGTGATCCATTAGGTAGTGGATTTCAAATTATTCAGTCATTGTATGCAATAGGACCAGGTGGTTTGTTTGGTTATGGGTTAGGTGGTTCTAGACAAAAACATTTCTACCTTCCAGAACCCCAAACTGATTTCATATTCTCAATAATCAGTGAAGAATTTGGCTTTATGGGTGTCCTTATTGTCTCTGGACTATTTGCTTTTATCATATATCAAGCTATTAAAATAGCCCTAAAATGTGAAGATTTATTTGGTAAATATTTAGCTTTTGGAATCATTTTCATGTTAGCCTTTCAAGCCTTATTAAACCTAAGTGTCGTTATTGGTTTAATACCAGTAACTGGAGTAACATTACCGTTTTTATCATATGGTGGTTCAAGCCTACTCATAACCCTCGCATCCATGGGAATCATTCTAAATATTTCAAGACATTAAATTTTTAATAACGTTTAAATATTACATATATTTAATTATTGCCCCTATATTAAGACAAGATGTGATAAAATAATAATGGTGATAATATGAATTTTAAAGATGAAATCAAAAACTATAACTTTTCAAACTCTCCATACATAATAAAAATGGGCCTAACACCAGTCATTATAATTACTCCAAAAGTAAACGAAAATGAAAAAAACAGTAACACCATCGCCAAATATGTCTCTAATGCTACTGAAAGTTCATTTTTAATAAATATAAGTGAAACCAATTTAGAAGAAAATTTTAAACCAATTCTTTTAAATCTAATTAATAATCAAAACATAAAATTGCTTATCAGTATTACTATAGATAATAAAGATAATGGCTTTGATCTCGAAATTGAAACATCTAAAAATCTAAATGCTATTTTCCCAGTAATAAAACAATTAGAAACTTCATTTAAAAACAATAATGTCAAAACAATATATAATAAAAATTATCATAAAGAATTTGAATATAATAGTGTTGACATTATCCAAATAATACTAAACCCCAAATACTTATACATAGATAATATTGAAAACATATGTAATGCTTTAATAAATTTTATAAATCAATATTTAACAAACTAAAAGAGTTCATCACAAATGAACTCTTTATTATTTTCTTTTACTTTTCTTATTTTTACCTTTAATTTCTGCTTCACCAATAACTTTATTTTTATCTAACCAATCCTTACCATCGACAGCTCTTGAAACAAGTAATGTACAACTAGTATCACCAACTGCATTTAAAGCCGTAGCTGGAGCATCAATAACTGTCGCAATCATTGTAAGTACTGGTAAAGCTGCAACTGGATAACCCATCATTGAAATAATAACCATCTCACTAATAGTACCTCCACCAATTGGAACTGCACTAATTAACACAGAAGCAACCAAAGCTGTAACTAAAATTTGAATAGTAGTTCCAGCATCAGCAATATTTGTTCCAAATAGGCAAACTAAGAACATAATTTTAAACACACTACCAATCATTGAACCATCTTGATGTAAATTAGTCGCAAGTGAAATTGTAGTATCAGCAACATCATCAGATACATTCATCTTTTTAGCTGAATCAATATTGATTGGAATGCACGCTGCAGAAGAACATGTAGCTAAAGCTGTAAATGTTGAAGGTAAAATATTTTTCCACCAAACAACAACCGCTTTCTTACCTCCAGAAATAAAGGCATATAAAGTATAAATAATTACATAATAAGCAAGAGCTACTAATGCATATAAAATAAACGTCTTAAGGAAACCTGTTGCAATACTAGCACCAAAACTTCCAACATATGAAGCAAAATAACAACCAATACCAATTGGAGCATAGTACATAGTTATCTTTATGAAATTAAATACTACACTATGCGCACTTTCCATAACCTTTAAAAGAGGTTCCGCTTTCTCGCCACTCATTCTCATTGAAAAACCAACAATCAAAGCACATACTAGCAAAGCTACTACATTATCTTTAGAAAGTAATCCAGTAAAATCATCAACACTAATTAACTGAACAGTTCTCTCTAAAAAATTCAAATCAGTATCACTAGCTACCTCACCATCAAATAATTCCCTAATAGATGAAGAATCACCCGCATCAACCAAATCAACAAAATAAGTACTTATAAATCCAATACCAACCGCAATTATCGAAGTAATCAAAAACACAATAACCGTTGATATCATAATTTTACCAAGTCTTTTTGGATGTTTGACTTTAGCCACCGCAAGTGAAATTGTTAAAAACACAAGCGGTACAATAATTACAAACATCAAATTCAAAAATAAATCTCCTAGTGGTTTAACCACCATCGCATCTTCTTTAAATATAAGACCACATATTGCCCCAATAATCATTGCTAATATTAAGATAAGCATCGTCTTATAATTCTTTAAAAAATTTTTAAACTTTTTCATATAAAAACTCCTTCCTAGTACATTATAAGCAATTTATAGTAAAATGCCCAACATGTGTATTCCACATTAAAATAAAAAATCCACACATTTCACTCAAAATATGATATAATACATACGGTGATAAAAATGAAAAAACAATTCGTAAAAATGAATAACAATCAAAATCAACTATCATTGGGTAACTTTTGTAAAATTGTCAAAGAACTTGCCCAAAATAAAAGCTTTGCCAATCAAACAGAAATATTCTATTGCCTCTTTAGTGTTGATAATGTCAGTGATTCTACAGTTAATAATTACTGTATTGGCTACCGTGCCATCGGAACAGAATTTAGACAAAAATATATATCTTATAAAAACCATTACCAAGAAAACCTAGAAATTTTTGACGACGTCATCACCGGCCTTTTATCTATACTAGATGGAGAAGTTTATTCAAAACTATCTCACCAAGAATTAATAGAGAAAACTCAAAATCATTCAACATTAAAAAAACTACTTTTAGAACTATATAACATAGCCAAAAATGATGAAAGCGTCTCTAGTACATTTACTGAAACTATCTATAAGCAAATCTCTCAAAATGAAACATATAAAACCCTATGCGATATTCTTATATATATTGTCTTAGAGAAAAAACAACCTATATATACACAAACCACACATAAAGAAATCATCGAAAACATTTTAAATAGTACCAACATTTCTGTAACAGAATTAGAAAAATTCTTAAAACTTCAAATACAAGATGGAATCAATTATACTCATTCCTTAAAAAAACTAGCTAAAGAAAAAAATCCATATGCTTGTTATGAAATCGGTGAGATGGAATACACAGGTCAAATGACCGGATATCCAAGATATATCAAAAGTTATGAATACTTTAAAATTGCCGCTGACAAAAATCATCCAAGGTCATGTTGGCTAATTGCCCAAATGATATATCAAAAGAAAATAGGCGATCTTTCTAAAGATGATTTAAAACTTGCTTGGCATTATCTAAAAAAAGCTGAAAAGGTAGGCAGTGTAGCTGCCACTAACACAATCGGTGTATGCTACTTAAATGGTCTAGTTCCAAATGAACCTCAAAGTGAAACTAAAGCCATTGAATATTTCAAAAAAGCATTCGCTCATGATTATGTTTATGCTGGAAATAATTTAGGAAAAATCTACGAGAAAAAAGGAAATTATAAAAAAGCTTATAAATATTTTATGTTTGGTGCTGATAAAGAGGAAAGTTGGGCATGTAATAAGATAGGCGAGTATTACCGCTTAGGCATTGCTGGTGAAATAGATATGACAAAAGCTTTCAAATACTATAAATTAGCCACTGAAGTTCCTTTAAACATCTTAGACCATTGGGCATTCTATAACCTAGCTAAATATTTTTATCTAAATGGTAATCATCAAACCGGCACTGAAAAAGATATAAATAAAGCCACTGAATATTTTAAAAAAGCTGCCCAAAAAGGCATATATGAAGCCGATGAAGAACTAATATATATCTATATTGATAAATATAAAGAAACATCATTAGACTATTACCTAAACAAAATAAATGAATATTTAAACATTTTATCAAAAAGTAAATACTATGAAAAGTGTAAAGACCAATTAAAACAAAAACTTAAAGAAGTTGAAAAGAAACACCTTGCTCTAGTTAAATTAATTTAGTGCTTTACATTGGTTAACATAAAATATATAATGTTATTGTAAAGTTCTAGTAGGGAGAAAAATATGAAAAAAATATTAAATTTAAAAGCCTTAAAATATACGCCTTTTTTAATCATTTTAATTTTATCTATCATTCTAAGTTCATCTTATAATACCATATTAAATATGGAAACAAACTATTGCGCAGAAAATAATAGCTTACTAAAAAAATATAGCATTCCCACATATACTGTCCCAATAGTTGAAAAAGAACCTGAAATAGAAGTCGCTCCCATCAATGATAAAGAAGATGGAATGAAACAAAATAGACCAAAAGACACTAGAGGTAGTTTTACCGTGAATGATATTAAACAGTATGAAACAAGTGGAACTTCACTTGGTATTGACGTATCCAAATATCAAGGCAATATTAACTGGTCTAAAGTCAAACAAGATGGTATTGATTTTGCCATTATAAGAGTAGGATATCGTGGATATGGTACTGGCAAAATAGTCATGGACCCATATTTTAAAAAGAATATTGAAGGAGCTTTAGCCAATAACATTCATGTAGGTATATATTTTTATTCTGTAGCCAAAAACGAAATGGAAGCCTTAGAAGAAGCTAATTTCACCATAAATGCCATTAAAAACTATAACATAACTTATCCAGTAGCTTTCGACTTGGAAGATTTTAATCGTCATCGTTTAGCCGGTGTTAGTTATGATCAATTAAATAAAAATGCTATAACATTCCTAAATAGAATTCAAAGCGCCGGATACACTGCCATGCATTATGGAAGCAAAAGCACCTTTGGACCAATTTGGAATATGAATAACTTAAATAAATATAAAGTATGGCTTGCTCATTACACAGATAAAACCAATTATGCAGGAAAATATAATATTTGGCAGTACACTAGTAATGGCATAGTTAGTGGTATAAGTGGTAGAGTAGATCTAAATATAGCCTATTTTAGATTATCTACAAACGCCTCTGACCAAGCTAAAGACGATAGCGAAGTAAGCTTAGATCCAAATGCCGAAGCCATTAAAAAAGTGACTTTTAGTGAAACTAATGAACAAGTAGTCACAGTTGGTAGTGCCATCTTTCGTAAATCTCCATCTACTGAACTAGATAACAAAATATCGTCTATTCAAGAAGAAACCATTATAACAAGAACTGGAACTAGTGAAACATGGTCTAGAGTAACTTATCAAGGTCAAACAGGATATATTTTAAATAGTCAGTTAAAAATATATGAAGAACCATCTAACCCAGAAATACCTACTGAAGAAACAACTGAACAATAAGCACCAAAGCGTGCTTTTTCTATGTCAAAATTTTTATAAACCTTGACTAATCCTCATGCCTAATTTATAATTTATAGTAGGTGAAGAAAAATGAAAAATAAAGGTTTTACACTCGTTGAATTATTAGGAGTTATTGTCATTTTAGGTATTCTTGCCATGATTACTGTACCAATCATTCAAAGAACCATCGTTGATAACACAAATGAAGTCTACGAAGAACAAATAGACAGTTTTGAAAGAGCCGCTAAAAATTATGTTGGTGAAGATATTTTTAATATGACTAAATGCCAAACTGAGACCTGTACCGTAACGCTAAGAGAACTTCAAGAAAAAGGCTTACTTCCATCTGGTGAAATTATAAATCCTAAAACCGATGAAAGCTTTAAAATGGATAATGTTGTTGAAATCACTTATGATGGCACTAGATTTAGTTATAATTATAACACTACTCAAGATGAGTAATCTAAAAAGAGGAAAACATGCTTTATAGTTCAGTTAATAATCCAAAAATAAAACAGCTCGCTAAACTCAAAACAAAAAAATATCGCAATAAGCAAAATCTTTTTCTAGTTGAAGGTGCCCATCTAGTTAAAGAAGCATATGAAAGTGGATATTTAAAAGAATTACTCTTATTAGAAAATAAAACCTTTAATCTAGATGTTGAAACAAATTACATCACCGAAAATGTTTTAAATACCTTAACCGAAGTAGAATCGCCTGTTGGCATTATTGGTATATGTACACCTAAACCCATGACTTTAAAAGGAAATAAATTATTAATTTTAGATAGTATTCAAGATCCGGGGAACTTAGGAACAATCATTAGAAGCAGTGTAGCTTTTAATATTGATACCATAATTATCAACGATAAATGTGCAGATCCTTATAGTGATAAAGTAATTAGATCATCACAAGGTATGATTTTTAAAATCAATATAATAAAAAAAGATTTAACAATTTTTCTAAATGAAATCAAAGGTAAAATACCTGTTTATGGCACCAAAGTTGATGGAGGAAAAGACCTTAAAACCCTTGAAAAAATCTCGAAATTTGCTATAATAATGGGAAATGAAGGTAATGGTGTAAATCCAAAACTATTAGATATGTGTGATGAATATTTGTATATTCCGATGAATAGTAAGTGCGAAAGTCTAAACGTCGGTGTAGCCACAAGTATTATTTTGTATGAATTAACGAAGTAGAGGTGATAAAAATGCTATATATTGGTGATTTAGTAAATACCCATGGCATTAAGGGCGAAGTCCGTATCATCTCTAATTTTAAATATAAAAGTACCATTTTTAAACCGAGTAATATTCTATATATAAATGGGGAAAAGTTAAAAATAAAAGCCTATCGTAAACATAAAAATTATGATATGGTAACTTTTGATGGATATAACAATATAAATGAAGTATTAAAATTTAAAGGCGAAAAAGTTTATATAAATAAAGATGAATACACATTTCCAGGACCACTCAATGAAGATTTATATGGTAAAAAAGTTTACGATAAAGATAAATATATTGGCTCTTTAACTAATATTATAGATAATAAAGGACATGAAATTTTAGTTGTCCAAGGTGATAAAGAATATCTTATCCCTTATGTTGATGAATTTGTAAAAAATATCGGTAAAGACATTCACTTAGATTTGATCAAAGGATTTACCGATGAAGATTGATATCCTAACAATTTTTCCTGAAATGTTTGATGGCTTTTTAAATACTTCCATAATTAAAAGAGCAATCAAGCAAAAACTCGTCGATATTCAAATTCATGACATTCGAAAATATAGTAAAGATCCTCATAAAAAAGTCGATGATTATGGTTATGGTGGCGGACATGGTATGGTATTAATGCCACAGCCCATTTTCGATGCTGTAGATGACTTAAAAAAAGAGAATACTAAAGTTATATTAATGACTCCTCAAGGTAAAACCTATAACCAAAAACTAGCTTACGAACTAACTAAGGAAAAACATCTAATATTAATATGTGGTCACTATGAAGGCTTTGATGAACGCATTAGAACTCTAGCTGATATGGAAATAAGCATTGGTGATTATGTTTTAACTGGTGGAGAACTAGCTAGTATGGTTATAACAGATAGTATAACTAGATTAATAGATGGTGTTATTGAAAAAGAATCACATCTAAACGATTCTTTTAATAATAACTTATTAGACTACCCAGTTTATACTAAGCCTGTAGATTTTAGAGGTATGAAAGTACCAGATGTCCTATTATCAGGTCATCATGCTAATATAAAAAAATACCGTGAAGAAGAAGCTCTAAAAAAGACTAAACAAAGACGCCCAGACTTATTAGAAAATGGTGAGAAAAATGGATGAAAGATATTACATTTGTGATAAAGATAACAATGAAATAGTTTATGGATATATTGATTATAGTCATCTACATGGTTTTAAAATAAAACCTAGAAATAATGTCCCTTATGAAGGTGTTGAAGTTAGTAGATTAGTCTTAATGGAACCTTCATTAATTGAAAATGTTTTAAAAAGAAAAACAAAACATAAACTAAATACTTATCTTACATTTCTTTTCACTGTTATTGATGACGATGATGATGATCCAGATGAATTAGAACTTGTTATTGATGATGTTGCTAGATATAAAAATATAATCATGAATAAATATTCTAAATTCTTAGATAAAAAATATATTAAACAACTTTTACACAAAGTTGGGATGGTTGAATTAGAATTAAATCAAAAGCTAAAAGAACTTACTAAACAAAGTACTAAATCACAAGGAAAATCCAGGTAAAATTTTCAATCTCTTGCATTCTTTCAAAATATGTGATACAATTTAATACGTCGTGATCCGCTGGGAGTTAAATTTACTTATGATCATAGATTTATGCAAAGGAGTGATTGCTGTGAATTTGGTAGATAAAATTACCCAAAAACAAATCAGAACAGATTTACCAGAATTCCGTGTTGGTGATACCATTAAAGTAAACGTTCGTATCATCGAAGGAAAACGTGAAAGAATTCAAGCGTTCGAAGGTATCGTAATAGCTATCAAAGGTAGCGGAGTAAGTAAAAACTATACTGTTAGAAAAAAATCTAGTGGTGTAGGTGTAGAAAGAACTTTCCCATATAGCTCACCTAAGGTTGATAGCGTAGAAGTAATTAGAAAAGGTAAAGTTAGAAGAGCTAAACTTAATTATTTACGTGACCTTAAAGGACAAGCAAAAATCAAAGAAAGAAAATAAGGCCTTTAACGTCCTTATTTTTTCGTTAAGGAGGGAAATCTATGACACAAAATGAAAAGCAAAACACTAAAGTAAATCCAGCAACTGAAGAAAAAAAAGAAAATAAAATAAGTGGTTTTTTAAAAGGAACCATACCTTATATTGTAATCATTATAGCTGTCGTTCTAGTTAGAAGCTATATTATAACACCAGTTCAGGTAGAAGGATTATCAATGTTTTCAACTTTAGATGATAAAGAAATATTGTTGTTAAAAAAATACGATAAAAATTATGAAAGATTTGATGTTGTAGTCTTTAATTACAATAATACTAAACTAATCAAAAGAATAGTTGGTCTTCCTGGTGAGACTGTTGAATATAAAGAAGGAAAATTATATATTAATGGTGAGTATGTAGCTGAATCATTTTTAAATAACAAAACAACAGCTGACTTTAGTTTAGAAGAACTCGGCTATGAAAAAATACCAAGAGGTTATTATTTTGTTATGGGCGACAATCGTACTAACTCAACTGATAGCCGAATTATTGGCCTAATTCCAAGTGAAGACATCGAAGGAACAACTAACTTCGCAATTTTCCCTCTAGATAAAATAGGAACCTTTGAATAAGTAGATTAATTCTACTTATTTTTTATACTAAGAATTTGCTTTGTAAGAAATAAAAAACTATTTACAAGAACAAATGTTTGTGATATGCTAAATACATCAAAGAGATGAGGTGATGATATAAAAATATTAAGGGTTAATTTAAACAAACATTAAGAATGAGTAGTTAATCTATTATATAATAAAAAATAAAACAATTGTTAAATTTTGACAAAGTAAAAAAGTAGGGTAGCGACTATCCGATATTGGTCTATGGAGGGACCTAAGGTTCCTGTGAAGTAGAAAAAGCTTATCGTGAGGTAAGCTAAGTTAAAATAATTTTTGACTTTTGTTCTATGAATATTTCGTTTTTGATAATGTATGATATAATAATATTAAAGATTATAAAGGAGTCTATTTTATGATTAAAGCTATAATATACGAAAGTAAAACAAATCACACCTTAAGATATGCCAAAATGTTAAGTGACAAACTAAAAATTCCATATTATACTTCAGCCGAAGCAGCAAACCATTTAACCAAAGAAGATAAAGCTATTTTTTTAGGATGGATTTGTGCTGGAAAAATACAAGGGAAATCTAAACTTCAAGATAACTTTAACATCGTTATCTATGGCGCTGTCGGGGCTTATCCTTTTTCTAGTGATTATCTAAATGAACTAAAAAAATCTAATCAAATAGATAAACCTTTATTTTACCTAAGAGGTGGCATTAACTATTCAAAATTAAATATATTCAAAAAGATAATTGTCAAACTAGCTGGAAAAGCCATGAAACAAAAAGATTCTAAAACAAAAGAAATGTTTCATAAAGGTTATGACTTCGTTTCTGAAAAAAACATTGAAGAAATACTAAAATACATTCAAATTAATTATTCTAATTAGTAGTAAAAATACTACTTTTTCTTTTGCTTTAAATTTATGATATAATTAAATAGATTTAACAGGCAGTAATAATGATAAATACATTTTGCTATTTAAACAATAAATAGGAAGTGATTATAATGAATGAGAAACTAATATTAACTGCTTGATACCAATTTAGTAAACCCCTTTGAAAAATCTTTATAAATAAAGAATTTACGAGCATTGAAACATTGCGTATTTTTTTAAAAATGACTAAAAATAGCAAAAAAAGTTATTTTTATTCAAAAATGAGGTATTTTTTAGTTGATATAGTAGGATAAAAACTTATATATTATATTTTAAAAAGGAGGCAAGCATAATGGAAATTGTTAATAAATATACTAGTAAAACTTTTGAAGATATAAAACATATTGATGAATATGGTAACGAATATTGGCTTGCCCGTGATCTGCAAAAGGTTTTAGAATATAAAGATTGGAGAAATTTTAAGAAAGTAATTGATAAAGCAATAATGTCTGCAAATAATAGTATTCATGGTAATGAAGATTGGGTTGTTGAAATCAACAAGCCAATAAAAACAGGAA